>NZ_JBHWGD010000070.1:22568-35344 GCF_042733235.1 Kitasatospora sp. NPDC059722 | reverse complement strand
CTCGTGTCTTTTTGTGTTTGTGTGTGTGGTGTTGTGTGTTTTCTTGCTCGACCCCCCCCCCCCCCCCGGGGGGCCGCGCGCGGCGGGGCCCCCCCCCCCCCCCCCCCGACGCCGTGCTCTCCGGCATCGGCCAGGCCGGCCGCACCGACCCACTCAAGCCCGCCTCCACGTCCGCGCGCGCGGCGGTCGCGGCCATGACGGCCACCGGGGTCCGCCGCCTGCTCGTGGTGAGTGCCGGCCCGCTCAACCGCGGCGGCACCGGCCAGCCCCTCCTCGCGTCCAAGGTCTTCACGCCACTGCTGTGGGCGGTGCTCCGCGACCTCTACACCGACCTGGAGACGATGGAGCGCCTGCTGCGCGACACCGACCTCGACTGGACGTCCGTCCGGCCGCCGCGGCTGACCGACGCCCCCGGGCGCGGTCGCACCCGGCGCGACGTCGAATCCGGCCCGGCCGCGACCAGCGTCGCCCGGGAGGACGTCGCCCGCGCGATGATCGACATGGTGGCCGCGCGGGAGACCTTCCGGCACGCCGTCGGGGTCGGCGGCTGACGGACCCGAACCCGCTTGTGACGTACCGCCGGGACGCGGTCGGGTGGTGCCCGTGCCCACCGCCGAACTCATGCCCCGCGGCAGGCTGGTGATCACCGGCTGCGGGACGGACGGCCGCGGGCCCGGGCTCGATGCCGCCGAATGCCGCCGAATGCCGCTGGATGCCGCCGGCCGGACCGCGGTGCCCGGCAGGCGTTCACCACCTGATGCCCGCCGCGACCGGCAGGTGGTCGCTGCCGGTGTCCGGCAGGACCCGGGAGCTCGTCGCCGTCACGCCGCGGACCAGGATCTGGTCGATCCGCACCACCGGGAACGAGGCCGGGTAGCTGAAACCGAAGCCGTCCCCGGCGGTCTCCTGGGCCGAGCGCATCCGGGCGGTGAGGCCGGCGAACGCGCGGTCGTCCAGGCTGCCGTTCAGGTCCCCCAGCAGCAGCGTCCGCTCGCTCGCGTCGGCGGCGACGGCCCGGCCGATCGCCTGCACGCCGATGTCGCGCGAGGCCGTCCAGAAACCCGACGAGGGGAGGACCCGGACGGACCCCAGGTGTGCCACGTACACGGTCAGCGGCCCGCGGTCCGTGGCCACCGTGGTGCGCAGCGCCCGGTTCTCGGCCGCTTTGCCGTCCACCGGCCGGGTGTCCGCCAGCGGCCCGTAGTCCATGACGTCGATCGGCTGGGCGTCGCCCAGCGGCAGCCTGCTCCAGAGGCCGACGGTGCCCCGGACCACGTGGTACGGGTACGCCGCCGCGAGCCCCTTCTCGTACGCGTCCGTGGACTGCGGGGTCAGCTCCACCAGGGCCAGCAGGTCGGCGCCGGAGGCGGCCAGGCGACGTGCGGTGCCGCCCGGGTCGGGGTTGTCGGCGTCCACGTTCTGCTCGGCCACGGTGAGGTCGCCGCCCGGGCGGGACTTGTCGGCGAGCACTCCGCCGAAGAGGGTGAGCCACGCCGTGACCGGCAGCAGCAGCGCCACCACGGCGGCGGCCGATCGGCGCCACAGCGCCGCGACCAGCAGCAGCGGGACGAACAGGCCGAACCACGGCAGGAGGTTCTCCACCAGGCTGCCGAGGTGCCAGACGCCGTTCGGGATCTGCGCGTGCAGCAGCAGGACCAGGCCCAGCAGCAGCGCCAGCGCCGTGAGGACCGGGCCGCGCTTCCACGGCTCCGGCCGGGAGGCGGCGCGGAGCGCCCGGTGCAGCGGCGTGCGCCGTGCGGTCGGCTCCTCCGTTCGCGTGCGCTCACCGGCGGTCGTCGTCACGTCCTGCTTGAGGTTCATTCCGCCAGTCAACGGGCGTCGGCGTTGCCGGGGCGTATGCGATTTCCGATACGCGGACGATATGTGCGGGCTCGTAGCATCGGGGGATGCGCGTGTTGATCGTCGAGGACGAGCTCTACCTGGCCGAGGCCATCAGGGACGGCCTGCGGCTGGAGGCGATCGCGGCCGACATCGCGGGTGACGGCGACACCGCGCTGGAGCTGCTCGGCGTCAACGCCTACGACATCGCCGTCCTCGACCGCGACGTCCCCGGGCCGTCCGGTGACGAGATCGCCAGGCGCATCGTCGCCTCCGGCAGCGGCATGCCGATCCTGATGCTCACCGCGGCCGACCGGCTCGACGACAAGGCCTCCGGGTT
This sequence comes from Kitasatospora sp. NPDC059722, assembly GCF_042733235.1. Taxonomy (NCBI): domain Bacteria; kingdom Bacillati; phylum Actinomycetota; class Actinomycetes; order Kitasatosporales; family Streptomycetaceae; genus Kitasatospora; species Kitasatospora sp. NPDC059722. Next base: position 33,165 of record NZ_JBHWGD010000070.1, on the reverse strand, counting down.
CGAACTCGGCGCCGACGACTACCTCACCAAGCCCTTCGAACTCCGGGAGCTCGCCCTCCGGCTCCGGGCCCTGGACCGCAGACGCGGCCACAACCGGCCCCCGGTGCTGGAGCTCGCCGGCCTGCGGGTGGACCCGTTCCGGCGCGAGGTCTACCGGGACGGCCGCTTCGTCGCGCTGACCAGGAAGCAGTTCGCCGTGCTCGAAGTCCTGGTCGCCGCGCAGGGCGGTGCGGTCAGCGCCGAGGAACTGCTGGAACGGGCCTGGGACGAGCACACCGACCCGTTCACGAACGCCGTGCGCATCACCGTCTCCGCCCTGCGCAAGCGCCTCGGCGAGCCGTGGATCATCGCCACCGTGCCGGGCGTCGGCTACCGCATCGACGCCACGGGAAGCACTGGAGCCGACCGTGGTTAGGGCCCCCGGACCGAGCGTCCGCCTGAAACTGGCCCTCAGCTACGCCGGGTTCCTGATGGTCGCCGCCGTCCTGCTGCTCGCCGCGGTCTGGCTCTTCCTGCTGCGGTACGTCCCCGACCGGGCGTTCCTCATCCCCGGCTCCACCGACACCCCGACCAACAACGGGGTGTTCCCCGTCCGGTCGAACCTCCTGCACGTCTTCGCCCCGAGGGCGGCCGTCGTACTGGCGTTCCTGCTGGTGTTCGGCCTGGTCGGCGGCTGGCTCCTGGCCGGCCGGGTGCTCGCCCCGCTGAACCGCGTCACCGAGGCCACCCGGCTGGCCGCGACCGGATCCCTCCGGCACCGGATCCGACTGCCGGGCCGCGCGGACGAGTTCCGGGAACTCGCCGACGCCTTCGACACCATGCTGGCCCGGCTCGAAGCCCACGTCGACGAACAGCGTAGGTTCGCCGCCAACGCCTCGCACGAGCTGCGCACCCCGCTGGCGACCACCAAGGCGCTCCTCGACGTCGCCCGCACCGACCCCGACCCGGACGTCGCCGGGATCGTCGACCGCCTCCACGCCGTCAACACCCGGGCGATCGAGCTCACCGAGGCGCTGCTCCTGCTCAGCCGGGCCGACCAGCGCTCCTTCACCCGGGAGCCCGTCGACCTGTCCCTCCTGGCGGAGGAGGCGGCCGAGACGCTCCTGCCGCTCGCCGAACGGCACGGCATCACCCTGGAAACCTCCGGCACCGTCGCCCCCACGACCGGATCGCCGGCACTGCTGCTACAGCTGACCGTGAACCTCGTGCACAACGCCATCGTCCACAACCTGCCCGAGGGGGGAACGGTACGCATCGACACTCGGACCCGCCCGGGCGTCGTGCTGCTCACCGTCGACAACACCGGCGAGCAGCTCTCCCCGCACCTGGTCGCGACCCTCACCGAGCCGTTCCAGCGCGGCACCGGCCGCATCCGCACCGACCACGCGGGCGTCGGCCTCGGCCTGGCGATCGTCCACTCCATCACCCGCGCGCACGACGGAACGCTCACCCTCACCCCGCGCCCCGGGGGCGGCCTGCACATCACGGTGGAACTGCCCGCGGCGGCCGCCTGACGGAAACGGCCGGTCGTCATCCAAAGGGATGACACCGCTGATTCGCATGGATGATGGCTCGTCAGAACTTGCATCGGCAGGCGGATTCGGGGGGCCAGGCCCCGAATCTAGTCTCAACGGCATGAACCGATACCGCCGCGCAGCCGCCGTCACCGCCCTCGTCCTCGCTCTTCCGCTCCCGCTGGCCGGGGCCGCCATGGCCTCGCCCGCGCAGCCCGTCGCCACCTCCGCGCCCGCCTCCACGCCCGTCTCCGCGAGCGCCGCCTTCCACGGCGAACTCCCGCGCCCCACCGGGCCGTTCGCGGCCGGCGAGGAGGTGCTGCACCTGACCGACCCGGACCGCACCGATCCGTGGGTGCCCGCGGCCGGGCCGCGGCAGCTGACGGTGTCGATGTTCTACCCGGCCCGGCCCGGCACCGGGGAGGCCGCCCCGTACATGACCCCCGGCGAGGCGCAGAACTTCCTCGCGACGCGGGTGCCGCCGGGCACCGGTCTGCGGCCGCAGGACCTCGTCGACACCAAGACCTACGCGTACACCGGCGCGAAGGCCGCGGGCGGGAAGCACCCGCTGGTGGTGCTCTCCCCCGGCTTCGAGAACCCCCGCGCCACGCTGACCGGCCTGGCGGCCGACCTGGCGAGCCGCGGGTACGTCGTGGCCCTGGTCGGCCACACCTACGAGGACTCCGGCGAGACGCTCGCCGACGGCAGCACCCCGGGGTGCGCGCTGTGCGACAGCGGGGCACCCGACTCGCTCCCCGACAGCCGGGCGAAGGACGTGTCGTTCGTCCTGGACCGGCTCACCGGGCACCACCCGGCCTGGCGCCTCGCGCACCTGATCGACCGCGACCGCATCGGCATGGCCGGGCACTCGATCGGCGGCGCGTCGACGCTGAACGCGATGGCCGCGGACGAGCGGATCCTCGCCGGGGTGAACATGGACGGATCCTTCTTCCCGCCGGTCCCGACCGACAAGCTCGACGGACGCGCGTTCCTCCTGCTCGGCAAGCAGAGCGACCACTCCGCCGGCAGCGGCGACCCGTCGTGGGGGCAGGCCTGGGCGGGCTGGGACGGCTACAAGCCCTGGCTGGCCGTCGCCGGCACCACGCACGCGAGCTTCACGGACGTCCCGGTCCTGGCCGCCGAGGCCGGCCTCCCGCTCCCTCCCGGCACGACCACCTCACCCGAGCGCGGGATGCAGCTGACGCGGGAGTACGTCGGCGCCTTCTTCGACCAGACCCTGAAGGGCCTCCACGAGCCCCTGCTCGACGGCCCGTCGGCGGCGAACCCGGAGGTGTCCTTCCAGCACCCGTGACCGGCACCCGTGACCGGCACCCCTGACCGGCACCCCTGACCGGAGGCTGTCTCCGCCCCTCGGCGGAAACAGCCTCCGCTCCGCGCCCCGAGCGTTGCGATCAGGCCAGCGTCGGGCGGACCGCCAGGAAGCGGTCGACCGTGCGCTCCAGGTCCTCCGGCGTGGCGCAGTCCAGGATCGCCCAGCCGATCCGCTCCTGCGAGGAGTGCGGCGGCCCCACCACCGCGCCCGGTTCGGCGTTGACGCCGCCGCGCACCACGCCGGGCCAGGCCAGCCACTCGTGCTCGCCGGCCGACTTCAGCACGCCGGTCCGGTCGGCCGTCACGAAGCAGCTGCCCGCGTGGTGCGTGGCGACGTCGGAGGGCGGCTGGAACGTGCCGCCCCGGGCGAGGGTGAGCACGTCGGCGAACAGGTCGGTGCCGGCCACGATCGACGTCGCCTCCATGCAGTGGTCGCCGGGGGCCCGGACCGCGACCTCCATGATCACCAGGTCGGTACCCCTGGTCCGGAACTCGACGAACATGATCCCGGTCCGCATCCGGATCGCGTCCGCCACCGCCTGGCCGAGCGCGTCGGCGGCGCGGCCGAGCTCCGGGTCGGTCCGCTGGTGCCCGGCGAAGTGCGCGAGCTCGACGAAGTCCGGTGCGTTGGTGGTGAGTTTGCGGGTCAGGCTGCCGAAGCAGACCCGGCCGTCGACCGCCAGCCCCTCCCAGTTGTACTCCTGGCCCTCGACGTAGTCCTCCACCAGCAGGGCGCCCTCGGTGTCCCGCCGGGCCACCGCGTCGGCCCACTCCGCCGGGGTCGCGACCCGCTCGACGCCCTCGCTGCCCGCCCGGTCGAGCGCCTTGACCACGACCGGCAGACGGCCGGCCGCCCACTCGGTGGCGGCCGACAGCCGCGGGGTCTTGAGGTGCTCGGGGTTGGCCAGACCGGCGGCCGCGAACCGGAAGCGCTGCTGGCTCTTGTCCCGGGAGATGGCCGCCGCGTCCAGGCCGGGACCGGGCAGGCGGTGCTGTTCCTGGGCCATCGCCGCGGCCAGCACGTGCACCTCGGAGGAGGCCACCACGCCCTCCGGACGCACCCGGCGGACCAGTTCGGCGGTGGGCCGGATCCAGCCGTCGTCCCGTCCGGTCGCCGCCGGGTCGACCTCGGCGGTGGCGGTGATGCAGTCGTACCGCTCGCGCAGTTCGGCGGCCCGCGCGGCGGTCTCCACGAGGGCGATCTCCAGGCCGAGCCGCTCCGCCGCGCGCAGGTAGCCTTCGAGGATCGGGGCGGCCCCGACCAGGACGATGCTCATCGGACACCTTCGGTGAGTGAGGCCGCCAGGGCGCGGCGGTCGGTCTTGCCATTGGGGTTGAGCGGCAGCGCGTCGAGGTGGGTGAAGCCGCGCGGCACCATGTACGGGGGCAGGTCGCCGAGCAGCGAGCGCAGCGCCACCGGATCCTGCTCCCCGCCCGTGTAGCAGGCCTCCAGGCCCAGCTCGTCGTGGGCGTCGGGCAGCGCCAGCACCACCGCGTCGGTGACGCCCGGCAGTGCGCGCAGGGCCGCCTCCACCTCGCCGAGTTCGATGCGGTGGCCGCGGATCTTGACCTGCTGGTCCAGCCGGCCGAGGTGGACCAGGCCGTGGCCGCTCACCGCGACCCGGTCCCCGGTCCGGTAGTAGAGCTCCGGGCCCACCGTCTCCTCCTGGTGGATCACCGCCCGGGTCCCGTCGAAGGAGACGAAGCGCCCGGGGTTGTCGGAGGGCTGGAGGTAGCCGGGAAATCGCTGCGACCCGCGAATGCACAACTCGCCCTCCTGCGCCGGGAGTCCGTCCTCGTCCAGGACCAGGAAGTCCAGGTGGGGGTAGGGCTCGCCGATGGGGACGGTGCCGTTCGCCGGGGACGGCCACTCCTCGGGCCGGGTGGGCAGCCGGTACTCGGTGCAGATCACGGTGGTCTCGGTCGGACCGTACAGGTTCTCCAGCAGGCTGCCGGGCGCGGCCCGGCGCCACAGGTCGATCTGCTGCACGGTCAGCCGCTCGCCGCAGAATCCGCTCCAGCGCAGGCTGGGCATGCTGTCCGGGGCCAGGTCGCGCAGCCGGTGCGCGTAGTTGATGATCGACGGCACCGAGAACCAGTGGGTGATCCGCTGCCGGGCGATGAAGCGGGCGGGGCGCACCAGTTCGCTGCGGGTCGGCACGACCAGGGTCGCGCCGGAGCCCCAGGCCGAGAACATGTCCCACACCGACGGGTCGAAGGTGAGGTCGAAGGTCTGCGACAGCCGGCAGCCGGGGCCCAGTTCGTACCGCGGGATGACGTGGTCCAGCAGCGCCGAGACGTTGCGCTGCAGCACCGGCACCCCCTTGGGCGTGCCGGTCGAGCCGGAGGTGAACAGGATGTAGGCGATGTCGTCCGGCCCGGCCGCCCCCACCGGCGCCTGGTCCGCGGGGTCCGCCGGCGCGTCGGCGAGCACCACCGGCACCGGCAGGCCCGGCGCCGGCGCCTCGCTCAGCACGACGTCCAGCCGGGCCAGTTCGGCGACGGCGGCGAGCCGGTCGGCGGAGAAGCCGGGGTTGAGCGGGACGGCGGTGGCGCCGAGCCGGTGGACCGCCAGGTAGCCGGCGTACGCGGCGACGCTGCGGTTGGCCAGCACGCCGACCCGGCGCGGCGTACGGCCGGCGCACCCGGCCACCAGCCGGACGGCCGCCAGCCGGGCCTGCTCGGCGAGTTCGGCGTAGCCGAGCCGACGGTCGCCGACCTCCAGCGCGCTGAGCTCGGGATGGCGCCGCGCGGTCGCGGTGAACCGCTCGTAGAGCGTGGGCTGGTCGGCCATGTCAGTCCTCCAGGGCGGTGACGTCGGCATGCGTGACATCGGCGTCCGGGACACCGGCGTCGGTGACGTAGGCGTTGTAGTAGACCGGGGTGCCGAGGAAGGAGGAGGTGAACACCCCGCCCACCTGCGAGCCGTGCAGCGCGAGGTGCACGTAGGAGAACAGCGGCACGACCGGCACGTGGTCGCGCATGAGCAGCTCGTCCAGGGCCGCCCACTCGCCGGCGGCCGGTTCGGCGGGCAGCCGGCCGATGCGCTCGATCTCGGCGTCGACCGCCGGATCGGCGAGGTAGCTGGTGTTGTCGTTGCCGCTCGGGCCGATGGTCCGCCCGTCGAAGGCGCCGAGCAGGGTGGAGGCTCCGGGCCAGTCGGCGGCCAGGCACATCATGTAGAGGTCGTACGGGTTGCCGCGGGTCTTCAGGGCGCCGTTGTGCGAGGGCCGGTCGATCTCCACCACTTCGGTGCGGAACCCGGCCCGGTCCAGGCTGTCCGCGAGCGCGCGGCTGCCGGCCAGAAAGTAGTCGCCGTCCCGGCTGAGCAGCCTCAGCTCGGGCGTCCGGCCCGCGAGCAGCTCCGCGGCAGCCGCGGGGTCGCCGTTCGGGCCGCCGGGGTTCGGGTCGGGGTAGTCGCGGTGGCCGATGGTGGCGGCGGGCAGGATGGTGTGCACCGGTTCGCCCTGGGTGTCGCCCACCATGACGGCGCGGACGCCGACGCGGTCCACCGCGCGGGCGACGGCCCGGCGCACGTCGGGGTCGGTGACCCGGGCGGTGTTGATCACCAGGTACCAGATCAGCGGGGTCGGGTCGCGGCGCAGCCGGCCGGCCAGGGACGGGTCGGCGAGCAGCTGCGCACCGACCGCCTGCGGGGCGTTGTTCTCGGCCACCGCCCGGGCGTCGTGGCCCCGTTCGTCCCTGACCCGCAGGTTCTGCTCGCCGCTCCCGACGCCGAGCTCGATCTCGATCCGGTCGGGGTGGTCGTGCCGGACGGGATCGGTGGCCGGGTCCCAGTGCGGGTTGCGCTCCAGGGTGATCCGCTTGTCGGGGACGTGTTCGGCGATCCGGTACGGGCCGCTGGCGACCGGGGCGAGATCGTAGTCCGCGCCGGTGTCGGCGTCGCGCGGGACGGGCGCGGTGACCGCCTGGGAGGCGGCGAACGGCAGGTCGGGGTGCGGCTCGCGGAAGCGGAACACGAGGGTGTGGGAGTCCGGCGTCTCCAGGCCGGGCACGTCGGCGGGGCCGGCCGCGTACGGGCCCGGGTAGTCGCCGTTCTCGCCGAGCCAGGTGCGCAGGTAGGTCGGGCCGTCGGAGACCTCCGGCGCGAACGAGCGGGCGATCCCGTACGCGACGTCGGCGGCGGTGACCTCGCGGCCGTCCTCGAACCGGACGCCCCGTTTGAGGGTGAACTCCCAGGTGCGGCCGTCGCCCTCGACGTCGCGGCCGGGCGTCTCGGCGAGGTCGCCGACCAGCACCCGGCCGCCGGCGCCGTCCTCGCGGAACATGGTCAGGGTGCGGAAGAGCAGGTGTCCGACGGCCATCGACTGGAGGGTGTAGCTGCGCTGCGGGTCCAGGTGGTCGTAGGCGGCGTCGCGCAGGATGTGCAGGGTGCCGCCGCGGCGGGCGCCGGGCTGGGCGGGGGCCGAGCCCCGGGAGGCGGCCGGGTCGCGGGCGATGGCGTCGGAGGTCATGCGGGTATCTCCAGTGCGGGGGCGGTGGTGTGGAAGGCGCCGCCGGAGAACACCAGCGGCTGCGCGGCGGGCGGGCGGCCGATCGCCTGGACCGCGCCGACGACGATCGCGTGGTCGCCGGCCGGGTGGACGGCGTGGACCGTGCAGTCGAACCAGCCGGCGCCGTCGAGCAGCACCGGGCTGCCGGTGGCCGGCCCCGGCGCCCAGGCGTCGTCGGCGAAGGCGGCCGCGCCGAGCGGCCGCCGGGGGTCGGCGAAGCGGCGCGCGGTGGCCTGCTGCCCGGCGCCGAGCACGGTGACCGCGAAGGCGCCGGTGGCGAGCAGGTGTTCGCGGATCCGGGCCTTGTGGCCGACGCAGACCAGGACGAGCAGCGGGTCGAGCGAGACGGTGGCGAAGGAGTTCGCGGTCATGCCGAACGGCCCGTCGGCCGACCGGGTGGCCACCACGGTCACGCCGGTGGCGAAGCGGCCCGCCACGCTGCGGAACGCGTCCGGGTCCGGCGTGGTCCGGTTCATCCGGCGCTCCGCTGCCGGAGCCGGTCCAGGTGTTCCAGGCCCGCGAGGACGGTCTCGTCCGGGATGCCGAAGTCGATCAGGCAGGCCAGTTCGTCGACGCCGGCGGCCCTGGCCCGTTCCACGACCGCGGACGCCTGCTCGACCGTGCCGAACAGGCCGCTGGAGTCGTAGTAGGTGTCGAAGGAGCGGCGGACCAGGAAGTCCACGTCCGACTCGCGGAGCTTGTCGACGTCGAAGCCCTGGAGCAGGCTGGTCGCGGAGCGGGCGATCAGCCGGAAGGAGCTCTTCAGGTACTGCGTGAACGGCTCGCGGACGGTCTCGCGGACCTGCTCCGGGTCCTCGCCGAGGAAGCTGTGCAGCATCAGCACGACGTGTCCGGGCCGGCCGTCGTGGCCGGGCCGGGCGGCCAGCGCCTTGCGATAGACGGCGATCTTCTCGGCGAGCTGGTCGAAGTCCTGGCCCAGCAGGTGGGTCAGGACGCCCGCACCGGCCCGCCCGGCGGCCTCGAAGGTCTGCGGCCCGCCGGCGCTGGTGACCCAGACCGGCAGTTCGGGCTGGACCGGCCGCGGGAAGGCCCGCACCTCGGCCGGGTTCCCGGCGCCGTCCACCACCGGCAGCGGCTCGCCGCGCCACAGCGCCCGCAGGGCGTCGACGGTGTCCAGCACGGCCTGCTTGCGCTCCGGGTAGCCCTCGGGCCGCAGCGCGAAGTCCACCGCGTTCCAGCCGGAGGCCAGGGAGATGCCGGCCCGGCCGTTCGACAGGTTGTCGACCACCGCCCATTCCTCGGCGATCCGCAGCGGGTGGTGCAGCGGGGCGACGACGCTGCCGGCCCGGACGCCGATCCGCTCGGTCACCGCGGCGACGGCGGCGCCGGTCACCGAGGGGTTCGGGTAGGGCGCGCCGAACGGGTGGAAGTGCCGCTCCGGCGTCCACACGGCCGCGAAGCCGTGGGTGTCGGCGAACCGGGCCCCGTCCAGCAGGAGGCGGTACCTCCCGCGGGCCGGGTCGTCCGAGCCGTCGGCGAAGTAGAAGAGACTGAAGTCCATGGGGCTTCCTCGGGGTTGTGCGAACGGCTAGCGGACGGCGAGCGGTCGGAGGTCCGTCCACACCTCGGCCACGTGCGCCAGGCACGCGGCCCGGTCGCCCCGGAAGCCGGTCTCGCGCCAGCCCGCCGGGACGGGGACGAGGACGGGCCAGACCGAGTACTGCTCCTGGTCGTTGACGACGACGGTGTGCACCGGCTGGTACTCCTGCACGGCAATGCCTTTCGGTTGGAACTCAGTGGGAACGGAGTTCGTCGGAGATCGGGTCGGGCAGGCGGTGTTTGATCCGCACCAGCGAGGAGGTGCCGAGCGGGATCAGGGCCAGGCAGAACCCGAGGGTGGTGATCAGGACGGTGGTGCGCAGGCCGAGGAGCGAGCCGAGCCCGCCGCCGACCAGCGCGCCCACCGGGGCGATGCCCATGGCCACGAACCGGTTGGTGGCCGCCACCCGGCCCTGCAGCGAGTCCGGCGTGATGGACTGGCGGATCGTCACCATGGTCACGTTGTTGGCCACGCCGAACGAGGCGAAGACGAAGTTGACGGCCATCAGCGCGCCGGTCTCCACCGGTCCGCTGCCGCGCACCAGGGCGATCAGCGGCATGACGAGGTTGGCCACGCACGCGGTGAGCAGCATGGTCCGGCCGTAGCCGAGCTTCTTCGGCAGCCGGCCGGCGAACACCGCGCCCACCAGGAAGCCGGGGCCGAGCGCCGCCATCACGAGGCCGATCTCGCCCGCGCTCAGCCCCAGGGTGTGCGGCATGTACTGGACGAAGACCACCTCGAAGGCGGTGAAGGACAGGTTGAAGGTGGAGGCCATCAGCGTCATGGTGCGCAGCGGCTCGTTGCGGAACACCAGGCGCAGCCCCTCCCGCACCTGGCGCAGGGTGCCGGCGGCCCCGCCGTCGCCGGTCGGCTCGGCGGGCTGCTCCCGGTGCCGGATCAGCCAGATGTTCAGGACCGACAGCAGGTAGGAGACGGACGCGGCGGCCACCGCGAGCGGTGCGCTCAGCCACTGCACCAGCACGCCGCCGATCGCCGGGCCGCCGATGGTCGCGGCCGACTGGCTGCTGCCCAGCGCCGAGTTGCCGGCCGCCAGGTCCTCGCGGTCGACCAGCCGGGGCAGGTAGGCCTGCGCGGCCACGTCGAACAGGACGGTGCAGCAGCCGGCCAGGAAGCCGAGCACGTACAGCCAGCCGATGCCGAGCCGGTGCATCGCGTACAGCACCGGGACCAGGCCGAGGATCAGGGCCCGGCCCAGGTCGGCGGCGGCCATCAGGTTGCGCCGGCGGACCCGGTCGACCAGCACGCCGGCGAACAGCGAGACCAGCAGGTAGGGCAGTCTGACCGTGGTGGACAGCAGGCCGACCTGCTGGGAGCTCGCGGCCAGCGCGAGCACGGCCGTCAGCGGCAGCGCGAACTCGCTGATCTGGGCGGCGAACAGGGAGGCCGACTGGCCGATCCACAGTTTGGTGAAGTCGGCGTTGCGCCACAGGCTGGGGCGGGGTGCGGCCTCCTCCTCCCCGGAACCGGGTGCGGCCTCGGCGGCGGCGGTCGACATGGTGGGGCTCCTCAGGGTGCGGTGGTGGGTTCGGCGCCCCGGCCGGCCGGACGGGCGCGGACCGGCCGTGCGGCCGGCCGGGGGGCGGGGCAGACGGAGACGTCCCCCGCGGGCGCGCCCGGCCGCGCGGCCGCCCAGCGGGCGGGCCCCGCCGCAGAAC
>NZ_JBHWGD010000070.1:0-22558 GCF_042733235.1 Kitasatospora sp. NPDC059722 | reverse complement strand
GGGCCGTCGTGTGTTTGTAAACCGACCCTCGTTGGGGGGGGCCCCGGGGGGGGGGGGGGGGGGTGGGCCCCCCGCCCCGGCGGCCGGGGCGGGCCCGGGCGGGGGGGCGGCCGGGGGGGCGGGTCAGACGGAGACGTCCCCGGCGGGCTCGCCGGCGAGCGCGGCCTCGATGCGGGCGGCCAGCTTGGGCACGTTGGGCCGCTCCAGCATCGAGAAGTGGTTGCCGGGCGACACGTCGATCAGCAGCCGGCCGTCGACCCGGCGGGTCCAGCCGAAGTCCCAGCCGCTGAACATCTCGTGCTCGGCGCGGATCAGCAGCATGTCGCCGCGGAACGGCTCGCGCGGGGTGTCCCGGTAGCGGATGAGCGCGCGGGCGTGGCGCTGGTACAGCCGGACCAGCCGGCGCAGGTCCTCGACGCTGGCCGCGTCCTCGCGCTCGTCGGCGGTGCCCTTGGTCAGCTTGAGCACGAAGCGCAGCCGGGCCTCCGGGTCCAGCGCCTCCAGCTCGGCTTCGGTGGTGGGCAGTTTGTGGGCGAAGGCACCCATGATGGCGGCCGACTCGGAGACGGTGTAGCGCGGCGGCACCGGGTCGTCGATGCTGGCGCTGACCACCACGAGGGCGGCCACCTCCTGCCCGGCCCGCTGGAGCTGACGGGCCATCTCGTAGGAGACCATGCCGCCCATGCACCAGCCGCCGAGGTGGTACGGCCCCTCGGGCTGGACGGCCCGCAGGTGCTCCAGGTAGAGCGCGGCGATCTCCTCGACGGTGTCCGGGCGCGGCACGTCCGGACCGGCGTACTCCGGGGCCTGCACTCCGTGGAAGGGCTGCGCCTCGTCGAGCTCGTCGACCAGGTCCGCGTAGCTGAACACGGCGCCGCCCAGCGGGTGGACGAAGAACAGCGGCGGCCGGCCGCCGGTGGAGCGGAACGGCACCACCACGCCGCGGTCGGCGGCGAGTTCGCCGTCCACGATCCGGGCGAGCTTCTCCACGGTGCCGCCCTCGAAGAGCGCCGCGACCGGCACGTCGACGTCGGTGATGTCCGGCAGTCGCATCACCACGCGCAGCGCGGAGATCGAGTTGCCGCCCAGGTCGAGGAAGTTGTCGGTGACGCCGACCTTCTCGATCCCGAGCACGTCGGCCCAGATCGCGGCCAGCGCGCGCTCGGTGTCGGTGCGCGGTTCGACGAACTCCCCGGCGGTGGTCTCCTCGCGGCCCGGGGCGGGGAGCCGGTTGCGGTCCACCTTGCCGTTCGGGGTGAGCGGGAAGGCGTCGAGCACCACGAAGGCGCTCGGCACCATGTACTCGGGCAGCGCGGCGGCGACCGCGGCGCGCAGGTCGGCCGTGGCCGGGGCGGCGCCGTCCGCCGCGGTGAGGTAGGCCACGAGCCGCGGGTCGCCCGCGCGGTCCTCGCGGGCGGCCACCACGACCCGGCCGACGCCGGGCTGCCGGGCCAGCACCGTCTCGATCTCGCCCAGCTCGATCCGGAAGCCGCGCAGCTTGACCTGGTGGTCCGAGCGGCCGAGGAACTCCAGTTCGCCGGAGGGCAGTCGACGCACCACGTCGCCGGTGCGGTACATCCGGGCGCCGTCGCCCGCGAACGGGTCCGGCAGGAAGCGGTCGGCGGTCAGGTCCGGCCGGCCGAGGTAGCCGCGGGCCAGGCCGTCGCCGCCGAGGTGGAGGTCGCCCGGCACGCCGTCCGGGACGAGGCCGAGGTGCTCGTCCAGCACGTGCACCCGGGTGTTGGCGATCGGGCGGCCGAGTCCGACCGGCCGGTCCGGGGCCACGCGCTGCAGGCAGGACCAGATGGTGGTCTCGGTCGGGCCGTAGGCGTTCCAGACCACCGGGAAGCGGGCGGTCAGTTCACCGGCCAGGTCGGCGGGCAGGGCCTCGCCGCCGGAGATCACCCGCAGCCGCTCGTCCGGCCGCAGCCCGGCCTCGACCAGGAGGCGCCAGCTGGAGGGGGTGGCCTGCATCAGGGTCGGGCGGGTGCGCTCCAGGTGCTCGCGCAGCCGGGGCCCGTCCACCGCGATGTCCGGGGCGAGGACGAGCTCGGCGCCGGCCAGCAGCGGCAGGTACACCTCCAGGCCCGCGATGTCGAAGGAGAGGGAGGTGACCGCCAGCAGCCGGTCCTGCTCGGTGATCGCGAGGTCCCGCTCGAAGGACTGCAGCAGGTTGAGCAGCGCGCCGTGCGGGATCTGCACGCCCTTGGGCCGGCCGGTGGAGCCGGAGGTGTAGATGACGTACGCGAGGCGGTCCGCGGTGGCCAGCGGCGGCGGGCACTCGGCCGGGTAGCCGTCCCCGGCGGCGGCGTCCACGGCCACCACCCGGGCCCCGGCCGGGTCCAGCGCGTCCTCCAGCCCGGGGTCGCAGAGCAGCACGGCCGCACCGGCGTCGTCGAGCATGTACTCCAGGCGGTCCTGCGGGTAGTTCGGGTCCAGCGGCACGTACGCGCCGCCGGCCTTGAGCACGGCGAGCAGGCTGACGACGAGTTCGGCCGACCGGGCCTGGTGGACGCCGACCAGCACGTCCGGGCCGACGCCGAGTTCGCGCAGCCGCCAGGCGAGCCGGTTGGCGCGGGCCTCCAGCTCGGCGTAGGACAGCTCGGCCCGGTCGGTGCGCAGCGCCACCGCGTCGGCGCGGCGGGCGGCGGTGGCGGACAGCAGCTCCGGCAGGGTGTGCACGGAGCGCTCGGCCGCGGTGTCGTTCAGGGCGCGGACCAGCCGGTCGGTCTGTTCCGGGCCGAGCAGCGCGGCGGACTGGGCCGGGGCGTCCGGGTCCGCCACCAGCGCGGCCAGCGCGGCCGCGTAGTAGCCGCCGATCTCGGCGATCCGGCGCCCGGAGAACTGCGCCTCGTCGAAGTTGATCCGCAGCCGGACCTCCTCGGTGACCGGGTCGGTGCCGAAGTTCGCGGTGAACGGGAAGTTCGTCTGCTCGAAGAACTCGCTCCCGGCGATCTCGATCCGGGTGAGGGCGAGGTCGTAGCCGCGGAAGTTGCGGTGGTCGACGACGGTCTCGAACAGCTCGGGCCGTTCCAGGTCCCGCAGCAGCTGGGCCATCGGGTAGCGGCGGTGCGCGAGCGACTCGCTCTCCTGGCGGTGGATCTGCCGGGCCAGGTCGAGCCAGCTCACGCCGGCCGTCTCGGCGACCAGCGGCAGGGTGTTGAGGAACAGGCCCACCACCTGGTCCCCGTCGGCGGTCTCGGGGCGGCCGTTGCTGACCCGGCCGGTCACCACCCGGGTCCGGCCGGACAGCAGCGCCAGCACGCGGGCGTGCGCGGCGAACATGACCGCCTTGACCGGCACCCTGGCCCGGGCCGCGACCGCGCGCAGCCCGTCCGTGAGCCCGTCCGGCAACGGCACCTCGTGCACCCGGGCCGACCGGCCGGCGGCCAGGCCCGGCTCGTCGAAGCGGGGCAGGCCGGTGAACTCGGTGCCGGCCAGGGTCCGCGTCCAGTGGTCGCGGGCGGCGGGGTCGGCCAGCGCCTCCTGTTCGAGCAGGACGAAGTCCCGGAAACGGGTGACCGGCGCGGCCGGGGCGGCAACGTCACCGGCACCGGCACCGGCACCGGCACCGGCGAGCCTGGCGTCGTACCCGGTCAGCAGCTGCGAGGTGACCAGCGACAGGCTCCAGCCGTCCAGGATCGCGTGGTGGAAGCTCAGGTTGAGCCGGAAGTCCCGGTCGGCGAACAACTGGACGTGCAGCCGCAGCAGCGGGGCGGCGGCCAGGTCGAAGGGCGTGGCCTTCTCCTGCGCGGTCCACTCCGCGACCCGGCGCCGCTGCTCCTCCTCGGCGAGGCCGCGCAGGTCCTCGACGGTGAGGGGGGTCGGCACGGCGGAGTGCACCAACTGCATCGGCTGGCTGAAGTTCGCCAGGTCGATGGCGCTGCGCAGGACGTCGGAGCGCTTGATCACTCCGGCCAGCACCTCGCGCAGGACGTCCTCGTCGAACGGGCCGGTCAGGCGGATCGCGGAGATGTCGTGGTAGGTGGGACTGTCCCGGTCCCGCATGCTGTGGTACAGCATTCCGGACTGGAGCCTGGTCAGCGGGTAGGCGTCGACGATCTCGCCGGGGTTCGGCATGTCGATCCTTTCGGTAGTTCGGTGAGTGGCCTGTCACTTGGCGCGCAGGCGGGCCAGGTCCTCCGGCGAGAGCAGCCCGAAGGCCGTCGCCCGGCGCTGCGGTCCGCCGGTCTCCGTGCGGGAGTCCAGCCAGCCGGCCACGGCCTCGACGGTCTGGTGGGTGAACAGCTCGGTCAGCGGGATGTCCAGGCCCTGTTCCCGGGCCTGTCCGACCACCCGCACGGCGTGCATCGAGTCGCCGCCGAGCTCGAAGAAGTTGTCCGTGACTCCGATCCGCGCCAGCCGCAGCACCCGCTGCCAGAGTTCGGCGAGCTGCCGCTCCACCGGGGTGCGGGGCGCGACGTACGCCTCCGGGGCCGCGCCGCGGTCCGGAGCGGGCAGGGCGCGGCGGTCCAGCTTGCCGTTCGGGCTGAGCGGCAGGGCGTCCAGCGGGACGAAGGCGCTCGGCAGCATGTGCTCGGGCAGCGTGCGGCCCAGTCCGGCCCGCAGGGCGCTCCGGTCGGGTGCCGGTCCGTCGCCCGGCGTGAGGTAGGCGACGATCCGCCGGTCGCCCGGCTCGTCCTCACGGACGATGACCGCGACCTGGCCGACGCCCGGCTGCGCGGCCAGCGCCGCCTCGATCTCGCCGAGTTCGATGCGGAAGCCGCGCACCTTGACCTGGTGGTCGATCCGGCCCAGGTACTCGACGGTGCCGTCCGGCTGCCAGCGGGCCAGGTCGCCGGTGCGGTAGAGCCGGTCGCCGGGCGCGCCGTACGGGTCGGGGACGAAGCGGTCGGCGGTCAGGTCCGGCCGGCCGCCGTAGGCGCGGGCCAGCTGGACGCCGCCGAGGTACAGCTCGCCGGGCACCCCGAGCGGGGCCGGGGCCAGCCAGCGGTCGAGCACGTACACCCGGGTGTTGGCGATCGGCGCACCGATCGGCAGGCTCGGGCGGTCCCAGTCCGGCTGGCTGGACCAGCGGGTCACGTCGACCGAGGCCTCGGTGGGGCCGTACAGGTTCTCCAGCCTCGTCCCGGGCAGGGCCTGGTGGAAGCGCCGGGCCGTCCCGGCGGGCAGTGCCTCGCCGCTGCACGCCACCATCCGCAGCGACCCGCAGCGCTCGGCGGGCGCGGCGGACAGGAAGGTCTCCAGCATCGGCGGCACGAAGTGGCACACCGTCACCCGCTCGTCCTGGATCAGCCGCGCGAGGTGGTCCGGGTCGCGGTGGCCGCCGGGGCGGGCCAGCACCAGCCGGGCGCCGGTGAACAGCGGCCAGAACAGCTCCCACACGGAGACGTCGAAGCTGATCGGGGTCTTCTGGAGCACGGTGTCGTCCGGGCCGAGCCGGTAGGCGTCCTGCATCCACAGCAGCCGGTTGACGATGCCCCGGTGCGGCACCTGGACGCCCTTGGGGCGGCCGGTGGAGCCCGAGGTGTAGATGACGTACGCCAGGTGGTCGGGGCCGGCCGTCGGCTCGGGCGCGTGGTCGGGCAGGTCGGCGGCGGTGTGCGGGCCGACCGCGACGACGGTGCGGCCCGCGGCGGCGATCGCGGGCGCGCCGGAGTCGGTCAGCAGCACCGGCGCCTGCGCGTCGGCGAGCATGAACTCCAGCCGGTCCGCCGGGTATCCGGGGTCCAGCGGCAGGTAGGCGCCACCGGCCTTGTGCACCGCGAGCAGGGCGACCATGAGCTCGACCGACCGCTCCATCAGCACGCCGACCACCACGTCCGGGCCGACGCCGTGTCCGCGCAGCAGGCGGGCCAGGCGGTTGGCCCGCCGGTGCAGTTCGGCGTAGCTCAGTTCCCGGCCCTCGCAGCGCACCGCGATCCGCCCGGCGGCCGGGCCGGTGCCCGGTCCGGCCTGCTCGGCGAGCAGCGAGGTGAGGGTCCGCTCCAGCGGCCAGTGGGCGTCGGTGGCGTTCCACTCGTGCAGCACCCGGTGGCGCTCGGCGGGCGGGAGCAGGTCGGCGGTGGCCGTGCACGCGGCGGGGTCGGCGGCCATGGCGGCCAGCGCCGCGGTGAAGCGGCCGGCCAGCCGCTCGACGGTGGCGGCGTCGAACAGGTCGGTGTCGTAGTCGAGCCAGCCGAGGATCTCGCCGCCGGTGTCCAGCATCCGCAGGTTCAGGTCGAACTGGGCGTTCGCCTCGGAGACCTCCACCAGCTCGCTGGTCACGCCCGGGGCCTCGAACGAGCCGAGCCGCACGTTCTGCAGCGCGAACAGCGCCTGCACGAGCGGGCTGCGGGCGAGGTCGCGCTCCGGTGCCAGCTCGCCGACCAGCCGGCCGAAGGGCACGCCCTGGTGGGCGAACGCCGCCAGGGCGTCCTCGGTGACCCGGCCCAGCAGTTCGCCGAAGGACGGCGCGCCGCGCAGGTCGAGCCGGACCGGGACGGTGTTCAGGAAGCAGCCGACCAGGTCCTCGAACTCGGCGCGCTCCCGGTTGGCGACCGGGGTGCCGACCAGCAGCCGTTCCTGCCCGCTGTGGCGGGACAGCACCACGGCGAATGCGGTCAGCAGGGTCAGGTACAGGGTGCTGCCGGACTCCCGGGCGAGCCGGCGCAGCCGGTCGGCGGTGTCCGGGTCGACGGCCAGCCGGTGGCGCGCGCCGCGGTGCGCCTGGACGGCGGGCCGGGGGCGGTCGGTGGGCAGCTCCAGCACGGTCGGGACGTCCGCCAGGTGGTCCGTCCACCAGTCCAAGAGCTCCGTCAGCGGCTCTCCGGCCAGCTCGGCGCGCTGCCAGCGGGCCACGTCGGCGAACTGCAGCCCGTCGCCGAACCCGGCCTCCCGGCCCTCGCACGCGGCCCGGTAGGCCTGCGACAGACCGTCGAGGAGGACGCCGAACGACCAGCCGTCGAAGGCGATGTGATGGATCGTCAGCACCAGCAGGTGCTCGTCCTCGGCGGTGTGCAGCACCAGCGCCCGCAACAGCGGACCGGCGTCCAGGTCGAACGGGCGCTTGGTCTCCCGCATCGCCTCCGCGAGGGCCGCCCCGGGGGCGGGCTCCAGGTACCGGACGGTCACCGAGGCGTCGGCCACCGCCTGCTGGACGGGCTCCCCGTCGACGACGGCGACCCGCATCCGCAGCACCGCGTGCCGGCGCAGCACGGCGTCCACCGCCGACTGGAGCGCGGTCCGGTCCAGCGGGCCGCGCACCCGCAGCACCAGCGGCATGTTGTAGGCGGCGTCGCCGGGGCGCAGCTGGTCCTCCAGCCACAGCCGCTCCTGGGTCCACGACAGCGGCGCCGGCTCGGACTCCCCGCTCCTGGGGACCGGCCGCTCGGGCCCCGCCCCGGTGTGCCGCCCGACCAGCCGGGCCAGCCCGGCGACCGTCGGGTGGGCGAAGAGCTCGCGCAGCGACAGTCGCACGCCGAACCGCTGCCGCAGGCGCACCAGCACCCGGCTCAGGAGCAGCGAGTGCCCGCCGAGCGCGAAGAAGTCGTCCCGGCTGCCGATCCGCTCCCGGCCCAGGACCTCCCGCCACACTTCGGCGATCCGCTCCTCCCGTTCGCCCGCCGGGGCCACGTACGCGGCGACCGCCGCCTCCTCGCGGCCGAGGGCGCGCAGCGCCGCCCGGTCGGCCTTGCGGTTCGCGGTGAGCGGGAGCTCGTCGAGCACCACCCAGCCGGACGGCACCTTGTACTCGGGCAGCCGGGCGGCGAGCGCCGCGCGCAGCCGTCCCAGGTCCGGGCGGGTGCCGCCGGTCGCGAGGTAGGCGGTCAGCCGGTGGCCGCCGCGCTGCTCGGGCGTGGCCAGCACCACGGCCCCGCGCACGCCGTCCTGCCCGGCGAGGGCCGCCTCGATCTCGGCCGGCTCGACCCGGAAGCCGCGCACCTTGACCTGGTGGTCGGCCCGGCCGAGGTGGTCGACCAGCCCGTCCGGGCGCAGCCGGCCGAGGTCGCCGGTGCGGTAGACCGGGTCGGGCCGGTGCCCGCTCAGCGGGTTGTCGCCGTAGCCGTCCGTGGTCAGCGGGTCGGCGTAGCGCGCCAGGTGCGGGGTGCGCACGACCAGCTCGCCCACCTCGCCGAGGCCGGCCGGGCGGTCGCCGGCCAGCACCAGCAGCTGCACCTCGTCGATCCCGGGACCGAGCGGGATCCGGCCCTCCCCCTCCGGGGCGGCCTGTCCGGCCCGCCGGGCCACGTGGACCGACACGGCCTGCGGGGTCTCGGTCGCCCCGTACAGGTTGAGCAGGTCCGCGGCGGGGGCGAGGGCCGCCCACTCCCGGACGGTGCGCCGGGTCAGCGCGTCGCCGCCGAAGCCGACCAGCCGCAGCGCGGGCCAGCCCGGTCCGGCCGCGGCGGCCAGCGCATCGGCCAGTGCGGGGGTCAGGTGGGCGACGGTGATCCGCTCGCGGTGCAGCTCCTCGGCCAGGGCCGGGACGTCCCGCAGGTCCGCCGCCGGGAACACGGCGGTCGCGCCGGCCCACAGCGGCGCCAGCACGTCGCGCAGGAACGGGTCGTGGCCGAGCCCGGAGAGCACCGAGAAGCGGTCGCCCGGGGTGATCGCGTACGCGTCGGCGTACCAGTGCAGGAAGTGGGCCAGCGGGCCGTGGCCGCCGACGATCCGGCGGGGGCGGCCGGTGGTACCGGAGGTGAAGGCGACGTAGGCGGGGTCGTCCGCGGTGGCGGCGCGGCGGGCGGCGGGCGGCGCGTCGGGGTCGTCCGCCACGGCGAGCACGGGAACGGCGCGGGCCTGGTCGGGCAGCTCGCCCGGGCCGGTGGCCAGCCAGGCCTTGGGCCGCAACTCTTCGGCCCGCAGGGCGATTTCGGCTGCCGGGTAGTCGGCGTCCAGGACCGCGAAGGCGGCTCCGGCCCGCCAGACCGCGAGCAGCGCCACCGCGGTGGCCGGGTCGCGCGTGGCGTGCACGGCCACCACGTCGCCGGCGCCGACGCCGACGCCGGCCAGCCGCCCGGCCAGGCGCTCGACCCGGTCGGCCAGCTCCCGGTAGGTCAGCGCGCCGGAGGGTCCGGCCAGGGCCGTCCGCTCCGGGCTCCGTTCGGCGTGCCCGGCCAGCCGCTCCAGCAGCGGACCGGGGTGGGTCGCCGTCAGCTCGGCCGTCGCGTCGGGGGCGAGGGCCGCGGCCCGGCCGGTGGCGAGCGCGAGCTCCCCGGTGCGGCGGGCCGGGTCGGCCGTGGCCTGCCGCAGCACCAGCGCGATCTGCTCCAGCAGGTCGGCGATCCGCTCGGCCCGGTACAGCCCGGCGTCGTACACCGCCTCCAGGGCCAGCCGCCCGCCCTCGGTGGAGACGTACAGCGTCAGGTCGAACTTGTTGTCGATCTCCGGGAAGGGCAGCTGCTCGACCGCGCACCCGGCCAGGGCGAGCGGGGCGGCCGGCGGGAGGACGTTGAAGAACACCTGGATCAGTTGGGTGCGGCCGAGGTCCCGCTCGGGGGCCAGTTCGCCCACCAGCCGCTGGAACGGCACCCGCTGGTGGGCCAGGGCCTCCAGCGCACTGGCGCGGACCCGGCCGAGCAGGTCACCGAACGACGGGCCGCCGGACAGGTCCAGCCGCACCGGCAGGGTGGTCAGGTAGCAGCCCAGCGCGTTGTGGTCGCCGGCCCGGCGGGTGGAGACCGGGGAGCCGACCAGCAGCCGCTCCTGGCCGCTCTGGCGGGCCAGTACCACGCCGAAGGCCGACAGCACCGTCATGTAGAGGGTGGCGCCGTGGGCCCGGCCCAGCTCGCGCACTCCGTCGCTCAGCCCGGCGTCGAGCAGCAGCCGCGCCTGGGCCCCGCTGCGGCCGCGGACGGCGGGCCGCGGCAGGTCCGCGGGCAGCTCCAGCACCCTCGGCGTCTCCGCCAGGTACGCGCGCCACCACTCCAGCAGCCCGTCCACGGTCTCCGGGGTCAGCTGCTCGCGCTCGGCGCGGACGGCGTCGCCGAACCGGCGGCGCAACGGCGGCAGCGCCGGCGCCTCCCCCGCCCGCGCGGCGCCGTACGCCGCCGACAGCTCCTCGAAGAACGGCCCGAACGACCAGCCGTCGAACACCAGGTGGTGGAAGGTCAGGACGAGCAGGTGCTCCTGCTCGCCGGTCCGCACCGCGAGCGCCCGCAGCAGCGGACCGGCGACCAGGTCGAACGGGCGCTCGGCCTCCCGCTGGGCGAGCCGCAGCCCGGCCGCGGCCGGATCGGGCAGCGCGCGCACGTCCTCGGTGGCGACCGGGACCGGCGCTTCGGGCAGCACCCGCTGGACGGGCGTGCCGTCCGGCTCGGCGAACACCGTCCGTAGCGCCGTGTGCCGGGCCACCACGGCGTCCACGGCGTGCTGCAGCGCGGCCACGTCGAGCGGGCCGGACACCCGCGAGATCACCGGCATGTGGTAGGCGGAGCCGCCGGGCCGCAGCTGCTCCTCGAACCAGATCCGCTCCTGGGTGAACGAGAGCGGCAGCGGTCCGGCGGCCTCGGCGGGAGCCGGAGGGAGGAAGGTGTCGGTCATGGGAGGTCCTTGGTGAGGTCCTTGGCGAGCAGCAGGGTCAGCTCGGATTCGAGGAGGTCGGTCAGCAGGCCGAGGACGGCGGGCGGCAGCAGGCCGGCCGGGGCCTGGAGGCTGCCGACGAGGTCGTCGCCGTCCTCCCATAGCTCGCAGACCAGTTCGCCCTGCGCGCCCAGCGGAGGGGCGGGTCGCGGCCGGAGGGTCGAACCCCCGAGCCGTACGGTCGGGTTGACCCGCTGGAACACCAGCATGGTCTGGAACAGCGGACTGCGGCCGCCGGGCGGGCGGGGCACCAGCGCGGCGATCTCGTCGGTGGGCAGCGCGGCGTGCTCGAGCACCTCCAGCAGCCGTTCGCCGATCAGCCCGGTCAGTTCGGGCCCGGACGCGCCCGGCGTCCCGGCGATCCGGACCGGCAGACTGTTGGCCAGGAAGCCGATGGTGCGCTCGTGGGCGGCGGCGCGGTCGACCACCACGACGCCGACGGCGAAGTCGAGCCGGCCGCTCCAGCCGGACAGCGCCCGCCACCAGGCGGCCAGCGGCACCGCCAGGGCCGGACGGCGCAGCCGGGCCGCCGCCGCGCGCAGCAGGGCGGCCGAACCGGGCGGCAGCACGACCGGGCGCTCGACCACCGGAGCGGTCCACAGCCCCTTCATGGTCACCGGCCTGGCCCCCGGCAGGTCCAGCGGTTCCAGGCCCGCCAGCTCGGCCCGCCAGAAGGCCCGGTGCCGCTCGGCGTCGCCGACCGGGCCGGTCGGCGCGGCCGGGGCGGGCCGCGGCCGGACGCCGGACCAGGCCGCCGCCAGGTCGGCAAGCAGCACCTGCTCCGAGTGCCCGTCGTAGACCGTGTGGTGCACCGCCAGCACCAGCGTGTGCCGCTCGGCGCCGTGCGACAGCAGACCCGCGGCGAGCAGCGGGCCGTTCACCAGGTCGTGCACCCGGGCCGCCAGTTCGGCGGTCAGGGCCGGCAGGGCGGCGGTCTCGTCGCCCGAGCGCCGCAGCAGCGGCGGCAGGGCGGGTTCGGCGGCCACCGCGCGGTGCGGGCGGCCGCGCAGCTGCGGGAAGGTGGTGCGCAGCGCCGGGTGGGCGGCGGCCACGGCGGCCAGCGCCCGTTCCAGCCGGTCGCCGTCGACCGGCCCGGTGATCTCGATCCGGCTCACCGCGACGTGCCCGGGTGCGCCCGGCGCCAGCCGTTCGGCGATCCAGAAGCGGCGCTCCCCGGCGGAGAGTTCGGTCGGCCCGCCGTCGCCGGCCGGTCCGGTGGGCCCGACGGGTCCGGGTGGACGGCGGCGGGCTTCCCGCTCCAGGGCGTCCACCGTGCCGTGCCGGTAGACGTCGCCCGCCGAGAGCTCGGTGTCCAGCAGGCGGGACAGCCGGGCGGCGATCCTCAGCACCTGGAGCGAGTTGACGCCGTCGGCCAGGAGGTCGTCGTCCCCGGCGAGTGCGGGGTCGCCGAGGATCCGTCGCACCTCGCTCAGCGCGGGTGATCCGTCCGCCGCCGGTGCCGGTGCCGCCTCGGGCGGTTCTCCGACGAGCAGCCGCTCCAGGGCCCGCAGGTCGGCCTTGCCGGTCGGGCCCAGCGGCACCGACGCCAGTCGGACGAACCGGTCGGGCCGCAGGTGCGCCGCCAGCACGGCCGCGCTCGCGCCGCGCACCCGCTCGTCGGTGAGCGTCCGGCCCGGCTCGACGGTGTAGCCGCAGACGGTGCTCGTGACCGTCCCCTCCGCCGTCCGGACGGGGACCAGGAAGCACTCCTGCACCCCGGCCACCGCGGCGACCGCGCGCTCTACCTCGCCCGGTTCGATCCGGTACCCGCGCAGCTTGAACTGGCGGTCGGCGCGCCCGACGTAGGACAGCCGGCCGTCCGGTGCCATCCGCACCAGGTCCCCGGTCCGGTACACCCGCTCCGGTCCCCGGCCGGGGATGTCGAGGACGCCGAACCGACGGGCCTCCTCCTCCGGACGGTCGAGGTAGCCCAGCGCCAGCCCGTCGCCGCCGACCCACAGTTCACCGACCCGGCCGCGCGGCAGCGGCGCGCCGTCGTCCCCCACCACGGCCAGCAGGGTGTTGCGCACCGCGCGGCCGACCGGAACGCCGTCCGGCTCGGCCAGTTCGGCCGCGGTGACGTCCTGGGCGGTGACGAAGACCATCGACTCCACCGGGCCGTACCCGTTGGTCAGCCGGGCCCGCGGGCAGGCGGCCAGGAACGCGGCCAGGTGCGGCGGCGACACGCGCTCGCCGCCGGTCATCAGGTGCCGGACGCCGGCGAACGCCCCGGGCTCCTCGTCCAGGATCAGGTTGGCCAGCGAACTGGTCAGCCAGAGCGTGTTCACGCCGTCCTCGCGCACCAGCCGGCGCAGCTCGGCCGGGGTGAGCAGGCCGTCCCGGGCCTCGACCGCGCAACCGCCGTTGAGCAGCGGCCCGAACGTCTCCAGCGCGCCCGCGTCCCAGTACGGAGCGGCCAGCAGCGGCATCACGGTGTCCGGGCCGAAGTCGGCGTAGCCGCCGTCGACGAAGGTGCGGATCATCGCGCGGTGCGGGATCACCACGCCCTTGGGGCGGCCGGTGGAACCCGAGGTGAAGAAGACGCACGCGGGGTCATCCGCGCCGACCCGGGGCGCCGCGAAGTCCCGCCGTGTGCACGGCGGTTCGCCGTCCGACAGCTTCACGACCGGCAGCGCGAGGGTGCTTCCCTCCCCGGTGGCGTCGAGCACGAAGCGGGCACCCAGGTCCTCGGCCACGTCCGCGAGCCGTCCGGCGGGCCACCGGGGATCGACGGCGGCGAACGCCGCGCCCGCCAGCAGCACGCCGAGCGCCGCGACCGCGAAGGCCTCCCCCGGCCGGGCCGACACCGGCACGAACTCACCGGGCCGCAGGCCGAGTTCGACCAGGCGGGAGGCAACCTCCCGGGCCCGGCCGACCAGGCCCCGGTAGGTGGTGGTCCGGCCGCCGGCCCGCAGCGCGGGGGCGTCCGGCGTCCGGTCCGCCCAGGCCAGCACCGCGCCGTGCGCGGTGCCGTGCGGCGGGACGGCCGCGGCCGGACCGAACGTCAGCGACGGTTCCACGACCGGTCAGCTCTCCGCGCGGGCGGCGCGAGCGGCGTTCACCGCGTCGGCCAGCGAGTCCGGCGTGGAGTCCAGCACGGCGAGGAAGTCCAGCTCGACGCCCCACTCCTCCTCGATCCGGGCGATCAGCGTCACGGCGTGGAAGGAGTCGCCGCCGTGGCCGATGAACGACCCGTCGCCGGGGACGTCGACCCCGAGCGCCTCCGCCACCATCGCCCGGACCGCAGCCGCGTCGACACGGTCGGCCGAAATGTTCGGCTGGGACATCTGAACCTGCCTCCAGAAAATTCCGATTACCACTTGTGGACATGACAGCAAGCCCTTTCCCGGGAATTGGGGAACGGTTATTGCTGCGAAATATTGGAGTGATGCGAGTCAATTCCGGGCGGCGCCCCGGGAGAGGGGGGACGAAACCCGCGTAGAGCCCGCTGGACGGGGCCCGTCCGTATCCGTCGGATCAGGCCGCCCGGGCCTATCCCCAGCCGGTGTCGCCGTTGCCACCAGCCTGCGCTACAACGGAAGTCGACGGCTCCCGGCCCGGCAGATGACCGGTCCCGGCGGCCGCCGCGAGGGTCGCGACGAGGGCTGCCGCGGCCACGGCCGCGCCGGTCCGGAGGATTCCGCGGATTTTCTTGGAGAACTGCACGATGTGCCCCCGTGGGATGGATGCCTGCGCCGCCGGGGATCGCCCGTCGAACGCCGTTGACATCAGCATCGGGAATTCGGAGCTTGGCAGTCCAGTCACCGAGCCCGCATGATGATGCTTTACATCAAGCTGCACGTGGGAGAAAGAGTGGACAAGGTGTCAAAAACGGACATCGTGACCAGGTTCCAGGCGCTGCAGGCCGAGGAGATCCAGGTCTACGGGTGGGCGGTGGACCGGGGCGTGCTGCGGATCCCGGACGCGGCGGTGGGGCTCGGACTGCCCCAGGAACGCGTCGCCCGGGCGGTCGAGTCGCTGGCGGCCGTCCCCCTGGTCCGGCCGCTCGATCCGCTCGATCCCGCCGGGCCGCTCCGACCACCGGGCGGGCCGGCGGACGGACCCGAGGACGGATCGGAGGACAGACCGGACGGCAGACCGGCGGACAGACCGGCGATGGAGCGAGCCTGGAAGGCCGTCGACCCGCAGCAGGCCAGCGCGGAGGTGGCCGCGGCCGAGTCCCGCTTCCGCCGCGGGCTGTCCGGCGTCCTCTCCGTCTGGGACGTGGTGGACTCGGTGAACGCCATGTACGACGCGGGCGTCGACGACGTCGACCGGGGCGCTCCGCTGCAGCCCGTCGAGGCGCTCGGCGAGGTGATCGCGATGCTCGACGAGGCCGGCGCCACCTGCGAGTCCGAGGTGATGACCGCCCAGCCGGGCGGCGGCCGCCCGCCCGGAGAGCTGGAGCGCTCGATCGCCCGCGACCTCGCCATGATCGGGCGCGGCGTCCGCATGCGCACCCTCTACCAGCACCCCGCGCGCCACAACGCCCCCACCCAGGCCTACGTCGAACGGGTCACGGCGGCGGGCGCCCAGGTCCGCACCCTGCCCGAGCTCCTGGGGCGGATGATCGCCTTCGACCGCCGGGTGGCCTTCATCTCCCACCACCGGACCAGCGGCGGCGCGGTGGTCATCCGGGACCCCTCCACCGTCGGCTTCCTGTGCGACGCCTTCGACCGCAACTGGCAGATGGCGACCCCGTACCATCCGGCCCCGCTGGACGGCGGCCTGCGGGACGACCTCAAGGGCACCATCCTCGGCATGCTCAGCGAGGGCCTGCGGGACGAGACGATCGCCCGGCGGCTCGGCGTCTCGCTGCGCACCTGCCGCAAGTACATCGCGGACATCTTCGCGCAGTTGGGCGCCGAGAGCCGCTTCCAGGCGGGCTACCTCACCGGCGCCCAGCGCCGGCTCGGCACCGGGCCGGACGAGTCCCCCGGCGTCTTCTGAACCGGCTCGGCCGCGCTACCGCAGCGCCTCGCTCATCCTGGCTCATCCAGGTCAATCAACTGTTCGGCCCCGTAGGGGACCACGCGCGCCGTCCACCGCTCGCGCCGCATTGCGGGGGCACGTCGCCCGGCTGATCACTCTCCGCGCCGACGGCCTCCGGCCGGCCACCCGCACCCCCGGCCACGTCCGGCTCGCTGCGCCGGACCGGGTCGACGCCCATCGGCTCACACAGTTCCTCAACGAGGCCAGCCGGCCCCGGGAGCGGGCGCTCGAACCGGCCACCGGGCAGGGGCGGACGACCAAGCAGGTGGACCGGTCAGGGCCGCCGTCAGGCCTGCTTCAGGCGCCCCAGGAGGTCGTGGTCCGTGCGCCCGCCGATCCGGTCGCGGTGGTCGCGGTGGTCGGGCGCGACGGGGCCGCGGGCCGGAGGAAGTCCGAGCCGGCCGTCGAGGTGGTCGTGCGGGCGCCCGTGCCCGGCGTGGTGGCGGCCGGTCCGCCCGCCGTGGTGGGCCGTGCGGCGCCCGCCGGGGCGGCCGTCGGGTCGGCGTTCGCGGTACGACGCGCGGCGGGCAGGCCGGGCGTGGCGGCCGGAGTGCGCCCGCCCGGTTCGATCCGCTCGATCCGCAGCACGAGGTTGCGGTCCTGGCGGTCGCCGGCCCGGTCGCGGTTGCGGCTGTGCACCTGCTGCGTCTGCACGCCCCGGACCTCCTGCCAACGGCCCTGGACCGCGCGGATGTTGGGGCTCCACTCGCCCTCGTGGCAGTGCTCCAGGTCCAGCTGCCAGCTCGCGGCGTCGACCACGTGGACGGCGCCGACCGCCGCCGGGACCAGGACCGGCGCGGCGCCCCGCACGGTCACCACCGCCCGCTGCTGCCACGGGCCCTCCACCGCCGTCACCGTGATCCGGCTCGGCCCCTGGTACCAGGCCATGGTCGTCCTCCCGCGTCCGTCCTCGCGCCGGTCGCCGACCGGCCTCAGCAGATACCACGGGCGGCGGGCCCTCCAGGGTTCGACCGGGCTCGACCGGGCTCGACCGGGCCCCGCCGGATTCGACCGGCCAGGGGTCACTCGTCCACCGGCACCTGACGGACCCGGACGTCCCCGCAGACGACGAAACCCGCGGGCACACCACCGCTGAGCAGGTGGAGCCGCAGGTAGCGAGCCGACGCCGGGCCCGGCACGTCGACCAGCGCCTCGATCTCCGGGTCGGAATCCGCCTCCCGGATCTCCAGGTCCTGGTAGCCCGACCGCGTCTTCATGGCCAGGACACTGACGAACTCGACCTCCGTGGCCGTGTCCCTCCCCTGCTTCCAGAAGCTGCGGAACAGCAGCGTCCGGTGCGAAACGCGGTACGACCAGACCTGCATGTCCTCGTGCAGGTCCAACGGCAGCGGACTCGTCGTCATGCCGGTTCTCCTCTCCCGGGCGCGGTACTGCGCCGCCGAGTTGCGTACTAGCCGGCGTACTGCCGCCGCAGGGCGTCGAGGTGCTTCGCCCCGCGCTCGGCCTCGTCCAGGTGACCGAGGTCCAGGGCAGCCGTGGCGCGGCCGTAGACGTAGAAGACGTCCTCGCGCTCCTCGGCGGACAGCGTCCGCAGCCGGCGCAGCACGTCGAAGTCGACGTCCAGGGAGAGTTGGACGGCCGCCAGGCGGTCGCGGGCCGTGACGGGCAGCCGGGTGCGCAGGACGTCCTTGAGGTGGTCGCGGATGCGGCGATCCGCTTCCTCGGGCCGGCGGACGGCGGGCCGGTGCGGATGGTCCCCCAGCTCGTCGGCCCAGGTGGCGAGAACGCCGTGGATCGCCTGCAACGCCGCCACGTCCCCGGGGTCGGTGGCGAACACCTCCCCGGCCAGCCTGGCCGCCTCCCGGGCACGCCCCTCGACGTCCGTGCAGGCCGCGACGAATCCGGCGAGCGTTCCGCACCTCCACCGCAACTCGGCGGCCTGCCAGGCTTGTTCCATGTCCACGTCGGCACCCTATCGGGCGGCCGGCCGGGGTTGTCGACCGCTTTTGGGCGGCGGGCCGGCCGGGCCGTCGTCGACGAGCACGAAGGCCACCAAGGGCGCCGGCGCCCGCGCCGCCGGCTCGCCGGTCCGGCCGCGCCATGTCGCGAACGGTCTGCTACCCCGGTATCCGGGCGCCCAGTGCCCGGATGAGCCAGTCGAAGCCCGGCGCCAGGCTTTCCGGGGCCGACCAGCCGTTGATCACGGCGAGCAGCTGAAGGTACCGCTCCCTGCGAGGGTCGTTCACGGTCTCCAGGCGGGTCGACAGCCGGCGCCGGAGGTCGACGTCGTCGGGGCGCCCCACGGCGTCCGCGTACTGGGCCATGACCGCCGCAACGACCCGATCGGCCTGGGGCGAGCCCGGGTCGATGCCGGCCGCCAGGGCCGGGCCGACCTGGTCGAGGACCGCTGCGGCAGGGTCACGGCGCGGGCACGTGGTGCCGACCCGGGCGTGATCGGCCACGTAGTGCTCGACCGTGCGCCGCGTGCCGGCGCGGAAGTCCGGGTCCTGGGACAGCTCGGCCAGCTCCGCCCACGCCTCGACCTGCTCGGCCTCCGGGTTGTCGGGCAGCTCGGGCGTCATCGACCGCGTGATCCCCGCGAGTTCGGGGTTGGCGTCCAGCAGTCCACTGAAGGCGGTGTCGAGGAAATCGCCGATCAGCCGTCGACGTTCGTCCTCGGAGAGCTTGGCCAGCTTGTGCATGAGATCCATCTCCTCAGGGGTGGACCCGCGCCTGGCCACCGCCGTCAGCACCGCGCGCCGCAGGCGCAGCGTCCGGATCTGCACCGCCAGTGCTTCGGCGTGCGCCGCGGCGACCTCGGGAAGGGAGATCTCCCGGTCCACGACCTTCCGGATGGCAGGGAGGTCCAGTCCCAGGTCGCGCAGTGTCCGTACGAGGTCCAGACGTGCGACGGCGTCGATGCCGTAGAGGCGGTAGCCGGCCGGGCTACGGTCGGTCGGCGGCACGATCCCGCAGTCGGAGTAGAACCGGATGGCCTTGACCGTCAGACCGGTCCGCCGGGCCAGATCACCGATCGGGTAGAGCGTGTCGCCGTCCATGCCCTCACCCTCCCACCTCCCCTTACAGGAGACTCAAGCCCACCCGCCTGCCGGCGGCAGACCACCCGTCAGTCACACAGAGGCTTCACTCGAAGCGGTGGTTTGCCCTCTCAGAGGAGTGGCCGGGCAGCTCGCTGCGCTGGGGTGGGTACGGACTCGCCGTTCGCACCAGCAGCGGCCCTCTCACCTCAAGGAGTGTGGATGCCCAGTCAGAACCCGCCAGGGGTCTTCGTGACGGAGCTCCCCAGCGGAGTACGCACGATCACCGGGGCGAGCACATCGGTCCCGGCGTTCCTCGGTTACACGAAGGCCTCCGCCAACGACGATCCGAGCGCGGCCCCCGAGCCGTTCACCGACGCCGAGCGTGTCGTCCCGCAGAAGATCCGCAGCTGGCAGGAGTTCGCCGCCCGCTACAGCGTCCAGGGAATCGCCAAGGAGCTCGCGGACGCGACCGAACCGGCCGCGATCCACACGCTGCAACGGTGCCTGCCCCTGGCCGAAGCGGTCTACGGGTTCTTCGCCAACGGCGGGAGCACCTGCTACGTGGTGGGCTTCACCAGGCCACAGAGCGCCGTCTCACCCGAGGAGCTCAAGGGGAACACGGACGCCCGCACCGGCCTCGCCGCCCTGGAGACCGTTCCCGAGGTCACCATGGTCGCCGTCCCCAGCCTCTGGGACATGACCGCGGACGCCTCCGCCGAGAAGGAGGCGCCGGCGCCCGACCACGCCGCGGGCGTCGGCAGGATGGCCCAGGTCGTCAAGCACTGCACCGAGCAGCGCAACCGGCTGGCGATCCTCGACCCGCCGCCCGGCCTGACCCCGGCCGAGGCGGCGGCCTTCGCCGACACGCTCGGCTCGCGCGACTCCGACGACGCCGCCTTCACCGCCCTGTACTACCCGTGGATCACGGTCCCGGGCGTCGACGCCGTCGAGCGCACCGTGCCGCCCTGCGGCCACGTGGCGGGTGTCTGGGCCCGCACCGACGCCGAACGCGGCGTCTTCAAGGCCCCCGCCAACCAGAACCTCCGCGGCGTGCTCAAGCTCCAGACCGTCCTCACGGACGACCAGCACGGGGAGCTGAACGCGAAGGGCGTCAACTGCCTGCGGCTCTTCCCGGACCGGGGCCTGCTCGTATGGGGCGCTCGTACCAGGTCGACCACACGCGACTGGCGCTACCTCAACGTCCGCCGCCTCGTGTCCTACCTCGCCGACTCCGTCCACCAGTCCTCGACCTGGGCGGTGTTCGAGCCCAATGACGAACGGCTGTGGGCGACACTGCGGCACTCCGTGTCCTCCTTCCTCACTGACCAGTGGCGGCAGGGCGCCCTCGTGGGACGCACGCCGGACGAGGCGTTCTATGTGATCTGCGACGACACCAACAACACACCCAAGACCATCGACGACGGCAAGGTCATCTGCGACATCGGCGTCGCACCCGTGCGCCCCGCCGAGTTCGTCCACTTCACCATCACCCAGATCGCGGGACAGTCCGGAGAGGCCTCCAAGGCCACCTGACGGCGCACCTGTCCGCCCCGCCGTTGCGCGGCTCGCGGCTCCCGGCCCGAGCAGGAAGTCGGACCGGCCGACTTCCTGCTCCGGTGGCCGGCCGGAGGCTCCTCGGCGGCCGGGCAGTAGGGCGCGCGATCGTGAACGCCGCCGAAATCAGCCGCCGGGCCCGTGGCGGGTACCGGGACTGGATGCCGATTCCCCGTTCGTGGCGAGGGAGTTGGCAGAGCTGATCGCCGAGGCGGGCGCCCGGAGGAAGCCGTGGACCTCCTGGGCCCCGCCCGTTCCTGGCACCGCCGCACCTTGGCGGGGCTACTCCTGGAGCTCGGGCGGATCGACGAAGCGGTGGCCCTGTTCCGGCTGCGGTAACCGGCCGCTCCCGCCCGGCCGCGTGCCCGGACCCGGCGTCGCCGCCGGCGTCCGGCGTCCGCTCTCGGCCTCGGCTTCGACGCCGAGGCCGACGCCGGGACGACGGGCCGGCCGTCGCCACCGGTTCCGGAACGACCGGAGGACCGCGACGACGGCAGCCGTGGCGAGGCCCGCGAGGAACTCGGGCAACGCGGCTCGCAGAAGGTCGCTCATCGGGCCGTCCTCGCGGCCGCGGCGGTGCGCTCGGCGTGGAGGGCGCCCCGGCGCCGGAGCTTTCGGCGCACCCGGTCGCCGTACGAGGGCGGCAGGCCCGCTTCGACGGCCGCCTGGAGCCAGCTCCCGCCATCCCGCGCGAGCCGGACGGCGACGGCGGCCTCGTCGGCGGTCAGGCCGCGCAGGACCGCTCCGATCCGCTCGTCGTCGAACTCGTGCCGCAGGACCACGTCCTCGGCGCTGAGGCGGTCGGTGAGAGCGTCCTCCAGGGTCACGCCCGTGCCGATCGTGACGCTGGTCAGCCGGGTGGGGCCGTTCCTCGTCCCCCGGTTCCACAACGGCAGCCACCGTTTGCGTTCCTCCTTCGCGCAACGGTCGAGGAGCGCCACCAGCTCGGGATCGCTGCGGCAGTCCCCGAGTCCGTCCACCCAATCGCCCAGGAGCGCGTCGATCACTCCCTCTCGCCACTCCTCCGGGCGCGCCCTGCCGAGCACCCTGCGGGTGAAGTCGTCCACGCCTTCGAGGTCTCCCACGAGGGCCGCGAAGCGGGCGGCCAGGGCCGCGACGAGGGCCGCCCGGGCGGGCGGCGGTGGCGGGGAGCCGAGGTGCCTGATCGACCTGGCCAGACCGATCAGCAGGACGGCGACCGAAGCGGGCGGCACCTCGGCGAGTGCGGTGTCCAGACCGGCCGTCGTCATGGCGTCCGCCACGTCGTCGAACCCGAAGATCCGAAGCATCTGCGCGGGCCGGTTCCTGGTGATGTACAGCAGCTTGATGATCAGGTGCGGGTCTGCCCGGTCCGCGCCGGGCACGACCAGCACCGACTGGCAGCGCTCCCGCCCGCGCCGGTCGGCCCCGCGGTAGTTCACGTCGGTCAGGAACTGCCGGGGCAGCCCCGGGCCCGGCCGGAACTCGATGCACACACCGTCGATGCACACGGCGATGACTCTCCTCTGCGACTCGTACGAGCAGGCTCTACTTCCGGGGACGGGAGCACGGCACAACGGCAAAGAATCCGGAAGACCGGGACGTGATCTGCGTCACGTCGGGCGAATGGGCGCCCGCACCCGGCCGGGGCGGCACCGGTCCGCGGCTCCGGCCGGGCGCCGGCGACCGGCCGGTGGTGAACCGCCGGGCGGGCGCGGGCCGTATAGCTGGGCAGGGCACCGACCGGGTGGGTCCCGACGAACGATCAGGGGAGGCGTACGCCGATGGCCGAGGTGGAACCTCACCGGACCTCCGCCCGGGCCGGGCGTACGCACCGGCCGACGGACGTGGTCCGCGCCGTCGCCGGAGCGCCCTTCCCGCCCCACCGGCGGACGGACGCCGGCCGGCGCGCCGCCGGAACGCCGATCACATGCCGGCGCCCGGCACCCGCGATACCGCCCGCCGGCCGGGTGGCGCGATGAGTGCGCCGCAGTCCGGGGCCTCGTCCGCACCGGCTCTGCGCCGCCGGTTCGGCCGCCGTGGGGCGTCGTCCGCTCCGCCGCCCGTACCGGCCGGGCGGCGGGGGCCGTCGCGGTCGATCCTGCGGCCGTTCGGGCCGCACTACGTCATCGCCCCGCGTGAGGTGGGCGACGACGAGCTGGCGGCGGCGATGGGCAGCCTGCGGCCGGTGCCGGACGCCCTCGTCGTCGTGGCGGCGGCGGCCGACGCCGCGCCGGTGCTGCGCGAACAGATGGCCGAGCTCGGGCTGATCGCCCGGACCCGGGGCGCTGCCCGGCTGATCCTCGCCGCCTCCGGTCTCGCCGCGCTGGGCCCGGGTGGGCGACGCCCCGCCGAGGTGGTCGCTGACAAGGCCGGACTGCCGGTCGTGGCCCCGGACGGTCTGGTGTCCATCCAGCCCGACGGCACCCTCCAGGTGACCGCGCCCGAGGGTGCCACCGAGCCCGCCGCGTGGTGGAGTTGCCCGCCGGGCGGCCGTCCGCGGCGGC
>NZ_JBHWGD010000069.1:39469-42755 GCF_042733235.1 Kitasatospora sp. NPDC059722 | reverse complement strand
ACCGCTGGGTTCCCGCCCGGCGGCCCCCCGCCGCCGCCCCCGCTCCCGTCGGCGCGGGCCCCGGACGGGAACCAGGGGGATGGATGCGCGAGGACCAGCGGCGGGCGGCGGCGACGCGGCGGCAGGTGCTGATTGCCCGATGGGCCGCCCCGCACCAGGTGCGAGCGGCGGGGGAGGCGCTCGACGCGTACCGGGCGAGCGGGCAGCGCCTGGCCGAGGCCCGCCGGGACGGGGACCTGCCGGCGGCACACGAGTCACTCGCCCAACAGGTGGCGGCGCAAGAGCAGTTGGGCGAACTGATCGGCCTGCGGGCGGCGGCCCGGCTGCTGGACGCCGCCGACCGTCCGGCGGAGCCGGTGACCGTCTTCGTCGACGAGACCACCGTGCGCGCCCAGCACGTGCAGCGCGCGGGGCTGGGGACGCTGCAGGCGTACGGCGCGGTCGCGCTGCCCGGAGAGCTGCTGTCGGTCTTCGCCGCCCGCGCGGCCGGGATCCGGGCCGATTTCGGGCTCGGTGACGAGGAGTTGAAGTGGTCGCCGGACCGCAAGCGGCAGCCGGCGCAGTTCGCGCTCGGCGCCCAGGGGCGCGAGCCGATGCAGCGGGCCCTGCTGGCGGCGGCCGCCGAGTGCGGGGCGTGGACGGCGACGGTGGTGTGGGACGAGGAACGCGATCCGAGCCCGGCCGCGCACCGCGAGAAGTGGCTGCTGAAGCTGCTCTACGAGCGGATCAGCATGGGCCTGTCCGACCGGGACGGGCTCGGCACGGTGATCTTCGACCAGAAGCACTCCCTGCGCGGCCATGACGCCGGCTGGCTCGCGGCCACCAGGAAGCTGACGGACCACGGAACCGAGTACACGAGCGCCTCCCGGATCGTGAACCGCTTCGTCATGGGCCCGTCCGACCATCTGCCCGGCCTTCAGCTCGCCGACCTGGTCGTCGGCGCCACGACGGCCCTGGTCGCCGGCCAGAAGAGCGGGCTGGCGCTGCGGGAACCGCTGCTGGAGCTGATCCACCGCCGCGAGGACGGGGACCTGTCCGGCGCCGGACTGAAGCTGTGGCCCAACTCGCTGGAGAACCTGTACTCCTGGATCCAGCACGACCGGCCCGCCGAGCCGGGAGGCGACCTGCGCGAGCTCATGCAGTTGCTCGGCGAGGACCACTACGACGCAGTTCTGGACCGCCGCCCGTTCGCCCGGGACGACGGCCTGACGGAACGCCATTGACCTTCCGCCGGGCCGGAGGCACCGTGCGGTCATGGCTGACGAGCGCTGGACCGGAACCACTTCACGCGAAGCCTCAGCGGTCACAGACCTTCGGCGAAACGGCCCTCGGCGTCGAGGCCGAACCGTCCGGGATTCGCTGTACGGTGGCGCCGCCCCAGCACCCGCAGCAGGCCCTCCCAGGCGTCGGTGTCGCCCGCGTTCACGCCTGTGCGGTAGGCCGTCTCGGCGCTCGACCAGCGGCCGGCTGCCTCGTGCACCCGGCCGAGACCGACCCAGGCCTCGGGGTCGCCGGCCCGCGCCGCCGCCTCATACGCCTGCTCGGCGGTCTCGATGTCCCCGCGCTCCTCCCTGACCCGGCCGAGTGCCGTCCAGGCGCCGAGCCCACCGGTTTCCTCGGCCCGGGCCGCCGCCCGGGCCGCCCCCGCCTGGTCGCCGGCGCGCTCACGGATGCGGGCGAGCGCGGCCCACGCGTGGGGGTCTCCGCTCGTGGCGGCTTCCTCGGCCGCCCGGTCGGCGCCCGTGGCATCGCCCGCCGTCTCCCGGTGCCTGGCAAGCATGGTCCACGCGTCGGTGTGCCCGAGCCGGGCCGCCTCGGCTGCGGCCGCCTCCGCGTCGGTCCCTGCTTGCGCCCGTAGCCGGGCGAGCACGCCCCAGGCCTCACCATCGCCGACCCGCGCCGCCTCGCGGGCCGCTTGTTCGGCGCCTTCGTGGTCGTCGGCGCCCTCCCGCAAACGGGCCAGGTGGCTCAACGCGTTGCTCTCCCCGACAGCTGCCGCCGCACCGAAGGCCTCGGCGGCACCGACAAGATCACCACGTTGCTCCCGGAGCCGCCCGAGGACGGTCCAGGCCTCGGCTCGGCCCACCGCCGCGGCCTGCTCGGCCGCCAGCACCGCGTTCTCTTCGTCCTGTGTGGCCGAGTGCAGGTGCACCAGGTACGTCCAGGCCGATGTCACCCCGCCGGCGGCTGCCTGATGGTAGGCGGTCTGTGCCTCGGCGTGGTCGCCGGCCCGCTCGCTCGACTTGCCCAGCCCCAGCCAGGCCGAGGCCTCGCCGGCCGTGACCGCCCGCTGGTAGGCCGAGCGGGCCGGTTCCTCCTCGCCCAGCCGTTCGCGCTGCCGCGCGAGGCTCAGCCAAGCCTGCGCGGTACCGGCCCGCGCGCCTTCCTCAGCTGCCTGCTCGGCGCCGGCGCGGTCCCCGTCCTGTTCCCGTAGCCGGGCCAGCGCGACCCAGGCCCACATGTCGCCCCGGTGGGCGGACTGCGCGAAGGCGCGGTACGCGCCGTCCCTGTCGCCGTCCTCCTCGCACGCCGAGCCCAGCGCGTACCAGGCGCTGGGGTCAGTACCGGCCGCCGACTCCGCGCCTGCCCGGTCGGCCACCTCCGCCAGGAGCAGCACGAGCGCTTGCCGGGCGGCCGAACTGCCCAGCTCGGCCGCCCGCCGGTAGAGCCGCGCCGCGTGCTGGTAGCGGCGGCGCAGGTAGGCGGCCGATCCCAGCGCCCGCAGCGCCTCGGCCGAGCGGGCGTGGTCGGCTGCGGCCAGCCAGAACTGCTCGGGCGGGGCGAGGTGGGTTCGCGTGGGGCGTACGCTCTGGTCGAGGTAGTCCGCAGGACGGTAGGCGTCCGGCGCTCCGAGACCGGCTTCGATCCGCTCGGGAACCAGGGCGGACAGCGCCCCGCCGACCTGTCGGCTCAGCGCCCCGACCGCCTCCTCGAACCAGTCGGAGGCCACGGTGACCCGCGCGGTCGCGGGAAGGTAGCCCGCTACTGCCTCGGCCAGCAGCGCGCCGGGCACCGCACCCGGGTGCCCCAGCCGCCGGGCGTCGAGTGCGACGGTGACCAGGGCGTGCTCGATTTCCGAGAAGTAGTTGCCCGGGCCGCTCAGGTAGCGCCGCACCAGCTCCGGGCCGCCCGTCAGCTGCTGGATCACCTGGCCCTCGCCGCCGGCGGTCTGCCGCGGGGGGGGGGGGGCGCCCCCCGCGCCCCGCCCCGCCCCGGGGGGGGGCCCGGCGGCCCCGCCCCCCGCCCCAAGCGGCAGTGGTGCCCCGGGCTGCCGACCCACGCGCAG
>NZ_JBHWGD010000069.1:0-39459 GCF_042733235.1 Kitasatospora sp. NPDC059722 | reverse complement strand
CGCGCGGTGCCCCCGCCCCGGGGCGCGGCCCCGCGAGGGCGGGTGGCACGGGGCCCCGCGGCGCGGGGGGCCGCCGCGGGCGGGGGCCCCGGGGCGCGGCGAACCGGGGATCCTCGGCGGCCAGCTTCCGGGCGCCGGCCAGGTCATCGCCGAGATGGTCGGGCACGTGGATCTCGGCCCGGTACGCCTCCAGCAGGCTGCGCGCCCGGATGTGCTGGTCGGGCCTGCGGCCCGGCCGGAGCGTCAAGCTGCGCGCGTACTCCGGCCACATGCTGCCGACCACCACGACAGGGGCGACCTGGTTCAGCAAGGCGGCGAGCGCGCCCGAGCAGTCCTCGCCGAGCGGTCCGAGCAGATAGCGCTGTGCCTCGTCCAGCCACAGGACCGTGCGCACGTCGACGGAATCGGTGGCGACCCAGTCGACCAGGTCGGCAGGGCCGGAGGGGACCAGCAGCGGCCAGTCGGGCAGCTCGCCGCAGACCGCCTCGTAGGCCGCGCGGGTCTTCCCGGTGCTGGACCGGCCGATCAGTACGGCCAGCGCGGACTTCCGGCCGGTCGCCGCCCGGCGCAGCCGCCCGCGCAGCAGCCGGTCGTGCTCACGGTCGAGGTACGGGGTGATCCGCTCGTCGCCCCAGTCGCCCACGGTCAGTGCAGCGTGCACGCCGAGTACAGTGGCGCCCCACTGCTCGGCGGTCCGCATCGGGGACTCCGGGCTGTTCTTCGCCTCGATCCACAGTTGGCGGGTGCGGTCCGCCACCTCTTCGACGTCTGCTCGTCCGGCGACCCGGGCGAGCGAGATCGCCAGTGCTTCGGCATCCAGCAGTCCGGGCAGCTTCGCGCGGTCCGGGCCGCGTCGGCCGCGGCCGAGCAGCTGGTTCACGGTGTCCCGGCTCGGCGCGGCGGTCAGCGTGTCGTTGTCGGCGATGTCCTCCGCGATCCGGTCCAGGCTGGGCGTCCCGGCCGCCAGGTAGAGCCGGTAAAGGTGGCTCTTGAACTCGCGCAGTGGCCCCGGTGGCAGCCGGGGCGCGGTCAGCGGCCGCGCGCTGCCCCGGCTCTCGTCGCGTCTCATCCGGCGTTCTCCCGCCTCTGGTCGCCACCCGTCGCACCTGGTCGAGGGCGCCTCATCCGGGCCCATCGTGGGAATCGAGCACGGGCGGACCTCCCGTTCGCCGCCGGACCCATCCCCTGGAGGCCGAGTTGTTTCCCTTCCTCCCTTCCACTGTCGTGACCGCGCAGCGCAGCGGCATCCCGTCTGCGGTGCTGGTGACCGCCCTGCTGGTGCTGCCGCTGCTGCTGGTCACACTCGCCAGCCTGCCGGCCCTGCTGGTGCTGCCGTTCCTGCCCCGCGGGGCCGCGCGCGCCGACCGGCTCGTACGTCAGCTCAGTTGCTGGACCGGGCGTCTGATGCCGGCGCCGAGTCGGTGAATCCGAACCTAGACTGGCGGTGGGCCACCGTTGCACCGGGAGTCCCATGGAACCGATCGTCGACCCTACGGGCGAGCTGAGCATCACCTACGAGCATCTGTCGGACCGGATGACGACGATGCGGGCCGCCGGTTCGCTCGACGTGTACACGGCGCCCTGGCTGCGGACCGTGCTGGTCGACCTGATCGCCCACGGACACACCCTGCTGGTTTTTGATCTGAACGAGCTCGAATTGCTGGACAGCACCGGGATGCACGTCCTGGTCGACTCGTTCAAACGGGTCCGGGCCCAGGAGGGTCTTGTAGCGATCACCACGAACCGGGTGCGCATTCTCCGATTCTTCCGGATCACCGGGCTCACCAAGGTGTTCCCGATCCTTGCGAACGCGCACGAGGCCGAGGCCTGGGTCATGCGGGAGTCCCACATCGGGTCGGCGTGAGGGGCCGGGCACATCCGGATCCCGGCGGTGGACGAGACGGTGCCGGCCTTTGTCTCCGCAGCGCCCGGGAAGCCGACCGTGCGTGCCGGCGGTGTTACGCCCCTACCAGGAGAGAGCACACTCTCACGTGTGGGCCGGTACGCCACTCGTCCGTCGTCGGCGCGCAACAGCCGGGGAGCGTCGTGGACCATCCCGGCAGCTCATCAAGAGCTGCCAGGCTGTCGCCGGCCCGCCGTGCCCGCGCCCGTGCTCACACCTCCGTCGCCCGGACGTGCTCGTACCAGTCGCTGCCGCCGTTCGCCGGGTCGTGGCCGGGGTCCCGGCGCCACTCGCTCCTGTCCACCCGGAACGTCGCCCCCGGCATGAGGAGGACCTCCGCCTCGGTGCCCTGGTACTGGTGGAACGGGTCGATGTCGCGGCCGTACTTCCCGGTGAGCGTCAGCTCCAGGAGGATCCGGTGCGTCGCCGTGCCGGAGACCCTCTGCCCGCGCATGAAGTCCAGCCCCACGGACTCCTCCCTGCTGGTGCTGTCGAAGGAACTCGTGAAGACGGAGCCCGGCCGGTAGTTCAGCGCGGCCTGCTTGCCGAGCCGGTAGGGCGACTCGTCCCCGCCGACGTTCCAGTCGCCGCGGAAGACCGTGCCGGTGACGGGCGGCAGCCGGTTCAGCGCCTCCATCGTCATGTCGGCGTGCGCCTTGAGCTCCTCGAAGAGCACCGGCGCGAGGACCTCGATCCGCGCGTCGATGACGGCCATCGCCGCCTTCTTGGCGACCGGGTCCATGCCCCGCGCGGCCGTGAGCTGCGGCCTGATCACCGGGTCCTCGTCCAGGGTGGGCACCGCCTCCTGGTTGTGGCTGTTCTGGGCCGCCCACCTGAGCTGGCCCTTGATCTGCCGCAGGGAGAGGGCCTCGGCGCCCGCGGTGGCCGCGCCGACGGTCCCGTACGGCGCGTACCCCTCGGGCAGCAGCCGGCTGCGCACCACCGAGTTGATCATCTGGTGCGCGCCGCCGGTGTACGCCATCAGTGCGGTCGCGTGGGCCTCCTTGAAACTCTTCGCGACGGCCTCGGTGGAGGCGCCGGCGTTGTCCGCCTTCCACTGGGCGATGCGCGGGGTGGGCGCGGTGTCGCCCGCCACGAAGGCGCCGTACTGGCCCGCTACTTGGGCGGCCGCGGGCTGGCCGGGCTCCATGAAGCCGCTCGCCGCCGGGTCGGTCGTGCGGGGCTTGTTGGCTTCGGCGAGGTACATCAGCTCGTGCGGGAACTGCCCGTCGACGCAGACGTTCTGCCGCAGTTCCTCCTCCGTGAAGGGCGCGATGTGCTGGTACATCAGCGCCGCGCCCTTGCCCGCCCGGAGCGCGGACTCGCCGGGCCCCTTGACTCCGGCCGCCCAGGAGCCGCGGAGGATCTCGTAGAGCGAGTGGTCCCAGGACGGCAGCATCCAGCCCATCAGGGCCATCCGGTAGTCGAAGACGTCCACCCCGGGCACGTTGATCCACTGGAAGGTCTTGAGCATCCGGGTCGTGGTCCCGGACATGCCAGCGACGACCGGGATGCCGCGCGCGGCGTTCGCCTTCGGCCAGGACTCGTTCTGCTGGATCTCCCAGTAGGCGGCGCCCTCGTTCCAGGGCAGCTTGTCGTCCGGGCCGGGCTTGCCGGCGAACGCCAGTTCCCGCGCGCTGAGCGGGGCGCCGCGGTCGGCGTAGTCGCGCGGGGTCTTGCGGTTGGCCTCCTTGTCGGCCTCGCTGCGCTCCTTGCGCGGTCCCTGGCTGTCGATCATCTCCAGGGTGTCGCCGGCGAAGGTCTCGGGGTCGGACTGCCACAGCAGGTTGCCCAGCGCGTACGGGTCCTTCTCGTAGTTGTAGCCCTTGCCCGCGAGGCTCGCCGCGGCCCACAGCGGCGGCCGGGACCAGCCGTTGAGGAACGCGGCGTGCTTCTTCAGGTCGTCCTTGTTCATGCCGAGGGTCGCCGCGAGCTGCGGCCTGGGCCCGATGATGCCGTTGAGGACGTCCTTGAGCGAGAGCTCCGCCCCCTTGTTGTAGTAGGCGGCGTTGTAGACGGCCGTGACCAGTTCGCGGACGTTGCCGTCCCGGGAGAAGAAGTCCTTGATCTGGGCGGTGGTCATCCCCTCGCCCACCTGCCCGGCGCTCGTCCGGTCGTCCTTGAAGAACGACTTGTTGGCGAGCGCCGGGTCCTTGTGCTCCTGGCCGGCGTAGGCGATCAGCAGTTGCTTCAGCCGGTTCACGGTCTTGCGCGCGGCGGCGAGCGCCCTCGGATGCCCGAAGGCGTACGCGCCCAGCCGCTGCTCGAACTTCTCGGCCGCCGCCTGCCAGCCCGTCTTCGCGTAGTACTGGGCGTGGTCGAAGGGCGCCTGACCGTCGCCGAGGCGCTGGACGACGCTCTTCCCGCCGGAGCCGGCACGGGTGCGGGCGGGGGCCGCCCGCTGTACGGGCGCCGCCCCGGCGGACGCGGACGCGGGCACGGGCGCGGCCAGGGCACGGCGGGCGTTGGCCTCCGCCGCGCGTTCGAAGCGGTCGGAGGGGTCCGAGACGCTGAGCCCCGAGCCGTTGTCGGTACCCGCCACCGGCCCCTGGCGCTGCTGGATGACGTGCGTCAACTCGTGGGCCAGGGTGTGCCGGTCCGCACCGCCGGCGCCGATGACGACGTGGCTGCCGGAGGTGTAGGCGCGGGCCCCCACCTCGGCCGCCGAACGCTGGGCGGCCGGCCCGGTGTGCAGCCGCACGTCGGAGAAGTCGGCGTCCAGCCGCGCCTCCATCTCCGCGCGGACCGTCCCGTCCAGCGGCCGCCCGGCGGTGCGCAGCACGTCCGGCACGGACGAGCGCTGCACCGGCGCGCACTCGTCGTGACCGCCGGACGGGCCGTGCGCGTGGCGCCCCGCCTGCCGCTCCAGAGCCCGGCCGACGGCGGCGTTGCCGACCGCGCGCTGCATCGCGAGCAACCGCCCCGCGGGCCCCCGGCCGCCGGACCCGGCCGGCCCGGCCGTCCCCGCGGTTCCGGGGGACACGCGCGCTCTGCGGGGCACGGCCGCACCGACGACGGCGGCGTCGGCCGGACGCGCCGCGGCGGGCACGGTCCGGTCGGGACGGGTCTCGGCATCCTGCTGCTCCCGTGAACGCATGCCCCGATCATCGGCCACCACGCCCTGGAGGACCAGGCCCCCTGCCCTTGCGCCCGCTCTCGGCCGGAGCCCTTCCGCCGCGTGCCGATCCTGTGCTGCCATACGGGGATGACCAACACTCAATTCCCCCGGCTGAAGCACGGATCCGACGCCTGGTGCGCGGCCCGGGACAGCATGGTCGAGATCGTCAAGGGCTGG
Organism: Kitasatospora sp. NPDC059722; assembly: GCF_042733235.1. Lineage (NCBI taxonomy): Bacteria > Bacillati > Actinomycetota > Actinomycetes > Kitasatosporales > Streptomycetaceae > Kitasatospora > Kitasatospora sp. NPDC059722. Next base: position 34,261 of record NZ_JBHWGD010000069.1, on the reverse strand, counting down.
GCGGGCGAAGGCCGCACCGACTGCTACGGCGCGCTGAGCGAGTCACTGCGGGACGCGGGCTTCTCGGTCCCGCCCCGGGGCACGCTGATGAGCAACCTCCTGGAGGCTGCGTGCCGAGTCGAGGCCGACAGGGGCGTCCCGGTCATGCTGACCGCCATCGTCGTGAACAAGCAGAGCCGGCGGCCGTCCGGACAGTTCGAGGTGCTCGCCAGGACGGCGCCGTTCCGGCGAGGGGACGAACCGGGCTGGAGCTGGGAGACGGAGAGGGACCGGGTGTTCGCCCACTACAGCTGACCTGCGACGAACCGTCCGGCGCGTCCGGCGGATGCCGGTCGAGCGGCCCGCCTGCCCCGCCTGCCCCGCCTGACCTGCCTGACCTGCCCGGCCCGCGATCTGATCGCGTGCTGCGCCCGATCTGCCCGGCCTGCCCGGCCGTTCGTCAGCGGTCGAGTTCGATGACGAGCGAGGCGTAGGAGGGGATCATCACCTTCCGGGCGTAGCTGCGCGAGACGATCCGGTAGGGGCGTCCCGGCGCGCGGACCGCCGTGACCATCCGGGCGATCTCGGCGCGTGCGACGGGCGCGCCGAGGCACAGGTGCCGGCCGGCGCCGAACCAGAGCTGGCGCGAGCGCGGGTCGTACGGGCGTGCCAGGTCGAAGCCGCCGGCCAGGTTGTCGGCGGCGTAGGTGACGAGGAGGATCCGCTCATCCCTGCGCAGCCGGCGGCCGGCCACGGTGACGTCCGCGCTGACGTGCCGTCCGATCACGGGCGCGGGCGTGGTGACGCGCAGTCCCTCGCGCACCGCGTCGCCGACCAGCCCGGGGTCGGCGAGCAGCGGTTCCTGCTGTCCGGTGTCGTGGATCAGCGCGATCGTGCGGGCCATCGCGCTGGCGGCGGTCTCGGTGCCCGCGACGAGCAGCAGCGAGGCGAGGCCACTGGCCTCCTCCAGCGTGATCCCGGCCTCGCGGCAGCGGCCGAGCAGGGTGTCGGGGTCGGCGCCGGCGTAGGCCGCCGGGACGCCGCTGGTCAGTGACGCGACGATCTCCTTGGCCGCTTCGATCCGCTCGGGCGGCAGTTCGGTCGAGGCGGCCGTGTCGAGTGCGAGGGCGGCCAGCCGCTCGCCGGCGGCGAAGGTGTCCAGGTACGCGGAGTCGGGGCTGTCCTGGGGGATCTGCAGGCCGAGCAGGTCGGCCATCAGGCGGCCGACGACGAGCCGGGCGGCCGCGGCCACGTCGACCCGGTCCCCGGCGGCCAGCCGCGCCGTGACGTCGGCGTAGACCGGCCCGGCGGCCCGTTCGACCAGGGCGGCGGAGTTGTCCTCGGTGAACAGGTCCCGGGCGCGCCGGCGCAGGTCCGCGTGGCCGGGGCCGTCGAACAGGCGGGTGACGTACGGTCCGAGGACCTGCTCCCACAGGTGGCCCACGCCGCCCTCGCCGAGCAGGGTGAAGTGCTGGTGGTCGTTGAGCACGGCCCGGATCAGGGTGGGGTCGCTCGCCACCCAGCCCAGCCGGGGTACCCGCCGGATCGGTCCGAAGGGCCGGGACATGGTGATCCTGGTCAGCGTCCACAGGGCGGGCCGGCTGGCCCACAGCAGTCCGCTCTCGTGCCGTCGTGCCGTCGTCGCGCCCATCGTCGCCCCGCCCCCGCTGCCGTCTCGAATGTCCGTGCGGGGAACCGTACCGTGCCTGGTCACGTCAGGGTTCATCGTATGATCGGGCGGCTCGGGGGAGGCTTGAGCACGTGTCGGAGGGCAGCGGACAGTTGGTCGGGCAAGGCGGCGGGGTGCGCGCGGTGATCGCCGCGGTGGCGGTGCACCTGCCGGAGCAATCGCTCACCTCGCGCGAGGTGGAGCAGCGGATCGCCGACAGCGGCCCCTACCGGCCGCGCCCCGGGCTGATCGAGGCGGTCACCGGAATCGCCGCACGGCACGTCGCCCCCGACGACTGGCAGGCCTCCGACCTGGCCGCGGCGGCCGCCCGGAAGCTGCTGGCCGACGCCGGCCTCGACGCGCGGGACCTCGACCTGCTGATCTTCGCCAGCGCCTCGCAGGACATGGTCGAGCCCGCCACCGCGCACATCCTGGCGTCGAAGATCGGGGCGCGCTGCCCGGTGTTCGACGTGAAGAACGCCTGCAACAGCGTGCTCAACGGGATCCAGGTCGCCGAGGCGCTGATCGCCGCCCGGCAGTACCGCAGGGTCCTGGTCTGCACCGGGGAGCTGCCGTCGCGGGCGGTCCGCTGGTCGGTCCGGGACCGGGGCCAGTTCGCCGAGTCGTTCCCCGGCTACACCCTGTCCGACAGCGGCGCGGCCGTGCTGCTGGAGGCGGGAGTGGCACCGGACGGGATCTTCCACCGGGCCTTCACCGCGGACTCCTCGGCCTGGGAGGTCGGCACCCTGCCCGGCGGCGGCACCGCGCACCCGCGGGACCCGGAGGCGGGCTACTTCCGGATGGACGGCGCGCGACTGCACGCGGCCTTCGAGGCGCTCGGCCCCGAGCTGATCCACCGGTCACTGGCCGAACACGGCCTGACCTGGGCGGACTTCGCGGTGGTGGCGGTGCACCAGGTGACCGTCCCGCTGCTGGACGCCTTCCTGCGCAGGACCGGCCTGACCACCGGACCACTGGTGCCGGTGCTGCCCGGGCACGGCAACCTCGCCTCGGCCTCGCTGCCGTTCCAGCTCGCCCGGGCCCTGGAGCAGGGCCGCTGCGGGCCCGGCGACCGGGTGGCGCTGATCGGCCTGGCCGGCGGGGTCTCGCTCGGCGTCGTCTTCGCGCAGCTGTGAGCCCGGCTGTGGGCTCGGCCGCGAGCCCGGCCGTGAGCCCGCCCGTAGGCCCGATCGCGGGCTCGACCATGAGCCCGACCACGAGTCCGATCACGAGCTCGATCACGAGCCCGACCGTGGGCCCCACCGTGGGCCCGGATGTGAGGGAACACCAGTGACCGACCTGTGGGTGGTCGTGCCCGCCTACAACGAGGAGGCCTCGCTGCCGGCCACGTTGCGCGCGCTCGCGGCCCAGAGCGACGCGGACTTCGCGTGCGTGGTGGTGGACAACACCTCGACCGACCGGACCGCCGAGGTGGTCCGGGAGTTCGCGCTCACCGCGGACTTCCCGCTGCACCTGATCACCGAGGCGCGCAAGGGCACCGGCGCGGCGGCCGACACCGGGATGCGGTTCGCGATCGACGCCGGAGCCCGGTACCTGGCCCGCACCGACGCCGACTGCCTCCCGGTGCCCGGCTGGACGGCCGCCGTCCGCCGCGGCCTGGCCGGCGGACTGGAGCTGGTCACCGGTCAACTCCTCCCGCGCACCGACGAGTTCCGGCTCAAGCTGTGGGAGAGCCGGCTGCTGCCGGCGGTGGTCGCGCTGGCGGCCCGGTTCGGCAGGTTCCGGCCCGGCAACCGCGACCCGCGCTACCTCGGCCCGTACCTGATGTGCCCCGGCTGCAACCTGGCCATCACCGCCGACCTCTACGAGCGCAGCGGCGGCTTCCCGCGCACCGCGATCGAGGAGGTGCACGAGGACCGCGCCCTGGTCAACCGGGTGCGCGAACTCACCACCGCCTACGGCCAGGTCCCCGGCATGCGGGTCTACGGCTCGGTGCGGCGCCTGCGCGCCTTCGGCCTGCGCAACACCCTGGCCTGGTACGCGGACCACCGCTACCGCCCCGACGTGGTCGACATCCGGTGAAGCGCCCCGAACACCTCTGGGAACGACGGGTGCAGCTGGCCGCCCACCCGCTGGCGTACCCGTTCATCACGGCCGTCGCCCGGCGGGGCCCCGCCGTGCGGGTACCGGGGATCGGGATCGTGGTCGGCGACCCCGGCCTGGCCCGGCAGGTGCTGCTCGACCACGAGGGGTTCCGCAAGGACGGCCCCGGCTCCTCGGGCGCGCTGTGGACACCGGTCCTGGGCCCGGCCGTACTCCTGAACATGGAGGGCGAGGAGCACCGGCGGCTGCGGGCCGCGCTGACCGGCCTGTTCACCCGGGCCCAGGCCACCGAGCTGTGCACCCGCGTCCTCGCACCGGTGCTGCGCGAGGCCACCGACCGGCTGGCCGCGGGCGGCGCGGTGGACCTGGTCGCCCTGACCAGGACCGCCGCCGGCACGGTGATCGGCGAACTGCTGGGAGTGTCCGACACCGCCGGCGCGGAGGTGTTCGAGCGGGGCGAGCGGATCGTACGGATGGTCGGCCTGCGCACCAGGGAACTGACCCCGCGTCAGGTCGCGAAGGCCAAGGCGGTGCTGGCCGGCCTGGTGGCGCAGGCCGGCGAGGCGTACGACCGCGCGGAGACGGGCTCGATGATGGGGCGCCTGCGCGGCCACGGACTCGACCGGGAACAGGCGCTCGGGCTGGCGGCGGCGTTCCTGCTCACCGGGACGGAGACCGTGGCGACGACCGTGCCCCGGGTCTTCGCGCTCTGGCACGACTCCGGGCTCCTGCCCGCCCTGCGGGCCGACCTGGAGACGGGCGGCGCGGCGCTCGACCCCGCGATCGACGAGGCGATGCGGGTGATCACCCCGAGCCCGGCGATGCTGCGCCGGGCCGCCCGGCCCGGCCTCCTCGGCACGACGGAGGTGCGCGAGGGGGACCGGGTGCTCATCGCCACCGCACGGTGCGACCTGGCCGCCGGGCCGTTCGACCGGGCCGCGGCACTGGGCCGCTGTCCGGCACACGATCCCAAGCGCCTGTGGTTCGGGGCCGGACCGCACTACTGCATCGGCGCACCGCTCGCGCTGGCCGAGATACGGGTACTGCTTCAGGCGCTCCTGACGGCGGGAGTCGGGACCATCGTGCGGCGCCGGGCCAAACGGCGGGTGCTGATCCCCACCTACGCGCGCCTGGAGGTGTCGGCCGCGCAAGCGACCGCTCCCCAACGGCGCACGGACCGGAAACGGCGCACGGACCGGACGAAAACGGAGCTGACCACGACGTGAACGGCACGCCGAACACCGCAGGCACCGGACTGGCCGGCCGGATCGCGGACCACGCGCGCCGCACACCCGGCACGGCCGCCCTGCTCGACGCACACGGCACACTCACCTACGCCGAACTCGCCCGGCAGGTCGCCGCCACCGCGAGCGGACTGCGCGCCGCGGGCATGTCCGCCGGCGACACCGTGATGTTCGCGGTCCGCCCCGGCCGGGACGCCCTCGTGCTCGGCCTGGCCGTCATGACGGTGGGCGCCGCCGTCGTGGTGGCCGACCCCGGCGCGGGCGCCGAACTCGACGCCGCACGAGGACGGCTCGTCACCGAACGCCTCACCGCACCGCGCTGGCTGGCCGCCGAATCCTGGCTCTGCGCGCTCGCCGCCCGCACCACGGGACGCACCCTGCTGCGCCGACTCGGCCTGAACCTGCCCGCGCTCGCCGACCCGGCCCTGCGCCTGCTCCACACCGGCCCGCGCCTGCCGGGCCTGCCCCCGGACGCGATCCCCGCCGCCACCCTGGCGCACACCGCACCCGCGTCCCCTGGGAACACCGCCCCTGCGTCTCCCGCGGACACCGCCCCCGCGGGGGACCCGGACCGCCCGGCCCTGGTCGTGTTCACCTCCGGCACCACCGCCCGCCCCCGCGCGGTGGTGCACAGCCAGGCCACGCTGCTCGCCGGCGCCGACCTGCTCGGCGAGAGCCTGGGCCTGACCACCGCCCCCGCCCCGGTGGTCGTGCACTCCGAACAGCTGATGATGGCCTTCGCCTTCCTCGCCGCCGGCGCCACCTGGTCGACGGCGCCCCTGCCCGTACGTCCGAAGCGGTTCCTGCGGGACCTGCGGCGCCGCCGGGCCACCCACACCTTCGCCACCCCGGCGTCCCTGGCCCGGCTGCTCGACGCCGGCCGCCTCCCCGACACCCTGGGCACGGTGCTGCTCGGCGCCGCCCCCGTGCCGCCCCCGATCCTGCGCCGCCTGCGCGAGGCGCTCCCCTCGGCCCGGACCGCGGTGATCTACGGCGCGACCGAGATGCTGCCGATCGCCGTGACCGGGGGAGAGGAGAAGCTCGGCCACGCACCCCACGGCGACCTGGCCGGCCACCCCCTGCCCGGAGTCACGGCACGCCTCAACGACGAGGGCGAACTCCTGCTGCGCGGCCCCCACCTGGCGATCGGCTACCTCGGCGACGGACCGATCGGCGAGCTCAACACCGGCGACCGGGCCCGGATCGACGCCGAAGGCCGGATCGTGCTGCTCGGCCGGACCAAGGACATGCTCATCCGCGGCTCCTTCAACCTCTACCCGGGCCTGTACGAACCCGCGATCGCCGCCCTCCCGGGCATCGCCGAAGCCGTCATCGTGGGCGTCCCCGACCCGCACACCGCCGACGAGGCGGTGGTGCTGGCCGTGTGCCCGGACGGCTCGCTCCCGGAAGCCGAACTCCTGCGCTCCCTGCAACGCCACCTGCCCCGCACGATCGACCACGCGGCACTGCCGGACCGGATCCACTGCCTCCCGGCGATCCCCCGACGCGGACGGACCGAGAAACCCGACCGCGAACGACTGCGCGCGCTGGTCACGAAGGACCTGAAGGCCACGAAGGCCACGAAGGCCACGAAGACTACGAAACGCACGAAGGCCACGAAGGCCACGAAGGAGACGCCGTGATCACCGTCGTCACCGGGGCCAGCGGCTTCGTCGGCAGCGCCCTGTGCCGCGCCGCAACGGCCGCCGGGCACCAGGTGCTGGCGCTGGGACGGCGCCCCACCGTCCCAGCCGACCTGATCGGCGGCGCTCCCTACCTCCCCTGGGACCTGGCGGACCCCGCCGCCCGCCCGGCCCTGCCCGCCCCGTTCACCCACCCCGACGCGGTGATCCACTGCGCGGGCCTGGCCACCGACTGGGCCCGCCCCGAGGCCTTCCACCGCGGCAACGTGCTGGCCACCGGGGGAGTGCTGGCCGCCTTCCCCGAGGCGGCGCGATTCGTGCACGTGTCGACCGCGAGCGTCTACGACCCGCGCCAGCCGACCGTCATGGCCCGCGAGGACGAGGCCGCCACCGTCCGCCACACCGACGCCTACGGGCGCTCCAAGGCGCTGGCGGAGGAGAAGGTGCGCCGGGCCCGCCCCGACGCGGTGATCCTGCGCCCGCACGCCGTCTACGGCCCCGGGGACACCACCCTGCTGCCGCGCGTCCTCCAGGCGGTGCGCCGGACCCCGCGCGGGCCGCGGCTGTTCGCGATCGGCGACGGCAGGCAGCGGCTGAGCCTGACCAGCGTGGCGAACCTCGTCGACGCCTGCCTGCTCGCCGCCGGGGGCCGGGCGTCCGGCACCTTCAACATCACCGACCGCGACCCGGTCGTACTGGACGACGTGCTGCGCCAGGTCCTCACCGCCCACGGCCTCCCGGCCGCACCCGTCCACCTCCCGCTCGCCCTCGCCCTCCCGCTGGCCCGCACCGCCGAACTCCTGGCCCGCACCACCGGATCCGCCCGCCGCCCCCGCCTGACCGTCTACGCCGTCCGCCACCTGGCCCACGAACGCACCCTCGACCTCACGGCCGCCCGCACCCACCTGGGCTACCGGCCCGCACCGACGGACCTGGAGCCCGCCCTGCGCCGGGCCTGACGGGACGCCGGCTCCGTCTCCGTCGACGCCTGGCGGCGTCCCACGGCCCAGTTCACAGCGGTGGGAATTTCCCAGGCGTCTCCACCTCGGGCCCGGGCCTTCCCGTCGCAGCGGCCGCGGGCCAGCGTGGTCGGTGCCGCCGTCGGTGGCCGCCGCTCGACCCGGCGTGGACGCGAACACGAGGGGAACAACCGTGCAGGACATCAGGCGCAAGAGGCCGTCGGCCCGTGGGAAGCTGCTCGCACCGCTGTGCGCCGCACTGCTGACGGCCGCGGCGTCCGTCGGGGCGACGGGCACGGCGTCCGCCGCCGGCGACACGGGCGAGTGGCTGGTGAGCTCCAGCTCCCAGCTCTGCGCCGACGCCCCCGGGGCCTCGACGCGCTGGGGGACGCACGTCGACCAGTGGGACTGCGTGAGCCAGTCCAACGAGCTGTGGATCAGGCAGAAGGTGCGCACCGTCAAGGGCAAGGCCTACTACCTGCTCAAGAACACGGCGACGCGGCTGTGCATGAACGTCGACCACGCCAGGCGCGACAACGGCGCCCCGATCATCGAGTGGGGCTGCAACAGCTCGTCCGACAACGAACTGTGGCACCCGATCCTGATCACCGACAACAGCCAGGAGTGGGTCAACCTCCGCAGCAACAAGTGCCTGACCGTCGCCGGCGACGCGCACGACAACGGCGCGTGGCTGATCCAGTACGACTGCGGCCGCCACGGCGACCAGATCTGGATCACCTCCGGAGGCTGAGCCGCGGAAATCAATGACACTCCGTCACCGCACTGCGCGCCGCAGCCGGTAGCCGGTAGCCAAGAGGGCCGACGCCCGTCGCGGCGCCGGCCCTCCAGGCCTTCGGCCCGTCCGGTCACGGCAGCAGCAGGCCCCAGAAGAGCGCCCACGGCACGAACACCGCGCCCGCCACCAGCAGTGCGCCGATCCGCACACGTGCACCGGCCGGGGCCGGAGCCCGGCCGCGCCACGCCCGCACCGCTGTCACACCGGTGGCCACCACCGCGCAGACGGCCAGCAGTTGCAGGACCGACCAGACCACCGGACGGCCGCCGAGCTGCGGCCCGGTGGCGAGCGTCGTTGTCACGAAGAGGAAGTAGCCGAGGAAGCCGAGCGTGGCGGCCAGGCCGCTGCCCGCGAGCCAGCGCGCGGCCCCGGCGCCCGGTGCGGCGGGACGCCGGCGCAGCCGCCGCACCAGACCCGACAACAGGTACCCGGCGAAGACGAGGGTCATCAGCAGGAAGGCGGCCGCCTGCGCCACCGACCCCTCCGGGGCGGGGACCGCGGCCAGGGCCCGGCTGCGGCGGTCCTGCCCGGGCAGCGGGTCGTTCACCCGGTGGCCCTGGCCGGCCACCCAGGCGGCCACGGTGTCGACGTAGCCCGGCGTCAGCTGCTCGCCCCGCGTGAAGCCGTCCGCGGAGACGTGCAGCTTGTGGTCCGCCTGCGGGAAGAACCGCAGCGTCACGTCGTCGTTGCCGCCGCGGTGCAGCGCGTCGCCGATGATCGCGGCGCTTTCGGCCGGCGGCACCTGCTTGTCGTTGCCCCACAGGGCGAGCACCGGCTGGTGGAGGCGTTCCAGCACCGGCACCGGATCGTAGTGCGCCTCGGGGAACAGCCCGGCGTCGTCCAGCAGCCGGGTGCCCGTCACCGACACGCTCTCCAGCAGCGAGCCCGACGCACCCTCGTGCCGCAGCCTGTTGTCGAGGTGCCACGCCTGCTGCCGGGCCGGGGGCAGGCCGGAGGCGCCGACCACGACCACGTACGCGACCTGCCCGGAGCGGCTCGCGGCCAGCGGGGCCACCCAGCCGCCCTCGCTGAACCCCCAGAGCCCGATCCGGTGCGGGTCCACGTCCGTGCGCTGCGCCAGCGTGCGCACGCCGGCCAGGGCGTCGTCGGCCAGCTGCGAGTACGACCGCCGGGTCATCGAGTACCCGGTGGTCCGCTTGTCGTAGCCGAGCACGACGAACCCGGCCCGGGCCATCGCCTCGGCCTCGGCCCGGTACCCCGCCCGCTTCTCCGGCCCCGCCCCGTGCACCAGCACGATCCCGGGCCTGGGCCCCGTTCCGCCGGCGGCCTCGGTGACCGTGCCGTGCAACGTGACGTCCCCGCTGCGGAAGTCCACGTCCTGCTCGACCTGTTGCCCGGCCTGTTGCCCGGCCGGGGCCGCCGTTGCCGTCGTCGTCGCCGCCGTCGCCGCCGGCACCTGCCCGCCCAGCGCCACCGCCATGGCCACCAGAGGTGCCACCCACCGAACCCGCATCGCCGTTCCCCCGTGATCAGCGCACCCGACCCGACCGGCCGGCTGCCTGTCAGCGATCGTGCCAGGCGGGCGAGTCGCCGCGGATCCGGCGGGCTACCGACTTCGGGAGGGGGAAATCCCTACCCCTCCGTGAGAGGCCGAAGCCGAAGCCCGGGCGGGGGCGCGTCCCCTGTCCCGGCTCCGGGCCGCTACCAGGTCACGAACCCCGCGGTGCCGCTGGTGCCCGGTCCGAGTTTGGGCAGGTGGCCCTCCGCCGACATGTCCAGCCGCCAGTCGCCGTCCGCCCAGAGCAGGTTGGCGGTCGTCGAGCCGTGGATCCCGGGCGGGGCACCCGGCAGGTCGACGAGCAGCATGACCATGGACTTCTCGGGCGTGTAGGTCATGACGGAGAAGGCGACCACCTTGACCGAGCCGACGCCCTCGGCGTGGAGCGGGTCCTTGAGCCGGCGGTCGGCGTAGTCCTTGGCGGCGGCGGGCGGGTAGATCTGGGCCCGGGCCGCCCGTTCCCAGTCGTCGTGGCCGGTGTCGATCGCCGCGAGCACGGCGGCGGCCCTGGCGGCACCCTCGGGGGTGTGCGCGAAGCAGTGCCAGAAGCCGCCTTCGTAGAGGAGCGGGCCCGCGGTGCGGGAAGTGGGGACCAGCAGCGAGCCCAGCGGCTTGAACTCCGTCCCGGGCGGGGTGGCGGTCGGCTTGTGCTGGTCGTGGTCGTCGGTCTGGCAGCCCGGGCCCCGGTCCCCGGCCGGCGCCGGCACCGGCGCCGGTGGCGCGGTGGTGGCAGGGGCGGCGGCGGTGGTCGGCGCGGTGGTGGGCGCGGTGGTGGTCGGGCCCGGTGCCCCCGCCGCGCTCGTGGACACGTCGGTGGATGCGGTGCCCGCCGAGGTGGATGTGGGCGTGCAGGCGGCGCTCAGGGCGATGGCGGCGATGGCGGCCAGGGCGGCGGCCCGGGATCTGATGGACATGGCTGTGGTGAGTCCCCCGTGGTGATGTCGATTCCGACGGTAGGGATCATGCCATCCCCAGGTGGTGGACCCGCAGCCCGTACCGACGGCTGGTCAGCCGACCGCCAGGCGGCTCCGAGTGCGAGCGGGTGCCAGCCCGCCGTCGGGCCGGGCCGGGTTCAGCGTGGCCGCAGCCCGTCGAAGACCACCGCGAAGACCCGTTCCCGGGCGGCCGCGTCGTTCCCGAGGTGCTCCATGGCGGACACTGCGGGCCGGAGCCCGAGCGGGCGCCGCCCACCCTAGCCCGACCCGCCGACAGGACCGCGGCCCCATCCGTGGACATCGACAACTGCCCGGCTGGCGGGTTGCCCGGTTGGCCGTCCATCACGGCCCGGCACGCGCTCCCCGGGAGGGGAACGCGTGCCGAGCGCCGACGGGAGGTCAGCCGGCGGCGGGCGCCGGAATCATGCGGCCCGCGCGCTGGCCCCCGGGGGTCAGCTGCCGATGTGGCCGCAGGCGGAGTCGACCTTGTTGGCGTCGGTCTCGATCTTGGACTGCAGGTTGGCGCTCGGCGCGGTGCCGGTGTTGAGCGCGGTGTACATCTGCTGGTAGTCGCCGGCCAGCGCGCTGATCGCGTTCTTGGCGTCGGCGTTGCCGGCCTTGGCCGCGGCGGCGTTCAGCTCGTCGCTCGCGTTCTTGAGGTCGGCCTTCAGCGCGGCCGGGTTGCCCGCGTCGGCGGAGATCTTGTCCGAGTAGGTGGTCACCGTGCTGGTGGCGCTGGTGCACCCGGGGTCGATGGCCTTGACCACCTTCGAGCCGATCACCACGAAGACCACGATGCCCGCCACGATCGAGAGCAGCGAGACGATGAGGCCGATGATCGCCGGCGCCTTGCCCTTGCCGGCGCTCTTCGACTTGACCAGGCCGATGATGCTGAAGATGAGGCCGAGCGGGGAGCAGAGGAAGGCCAGGATCAGACCGGCGATGGCGAAGCCGTTCGAGCCGGTCGGCTGCGGGGCCGCGGCCGGGTAGCCGTACGGCTGCTGCGGCGCGCCGTAGGGCTGCTGGGGGGGTATGGACACGTCAATCCTTAAGGGGACACGAGGATGGCCGGATAGGAATACCGGAAGCCCGCACTCCTTGGCAACTCTGAGTAATGACGGCGGCCGTGAGGCCGGGCCAAATCCGGGCCGGCACCGCGCCCGCTTCCCAGGCCGCACGGTGGCGGTTCGTGGTCGAAGCCGCCGACACCCGGTGCCGGCCCGAGCACCCGCTAAGACCGCGGCGGCCCACTGCCGGCGGACCGCCGGAGCCGAGCGTCGGCCGGCCGGACGCCGAACCGACCGGCACCCGATGCGCACCTGCGGAGCGCAGCCGGCACCACGTTTCACCGGCGACACCGTCCCGGCCCCACCACCCACCTGAAACGGGCCTCGGGGAGGCCTGAAACACCCTCACTCACGGCGACATCAAGGGGTCGCTTGCCCGGCTGAACCACGAAGTCCGGCCTGCCAGCGGCGCATTGATGCCCCGACGCCTGACTGTCTCTCCGACGGGGCTGCGCGCGAGAACGGACCTGACCTGACCTGCCGGACCGTCAGCGCGACGATCGACCTGTCCGTGGAGCGCCCCGGCCGCTCCACCGAGACCGGCTCCGGCCGACCGCAGCGTGCCGGTGCCGGTGCCGGGTCACAGGGTGCGGTGGAGGACGTCTTCCGGCGTATGCGCGGTCCGCCTGCGCCCGATGTTCCGCCGGATCCGTGGGCGGTGGTCCGCTTCCGCGACCCGGAACGCGGCGCTGACCGGTGTGCCGGACGCCTCCCGGCCGGACGGCCGCCGAGCCCTGCCCGACTTCCGCCGCCCCGCCGCCCCGGCGGCAGCGGTGCGCCGGTGCGCCGGCGGCAGCGGCCACGGTCCCGACCGCCGCCGTTCCCGCCGCTGCTCCCGCCGCGCCTCCTCCACGTGGCCACGGCGGGGACGGGGCCGGACGGTGCCGGTACCGGGCCCGCCCTGGCGGGGGTGTGGCGGCGGTCTCAATGGCGGGCGCCCGGTGTCGACTCAGCGTGGTGGTCGTGGGTGGGCTCGGTGACGTCGCCGGGGGCCGGGCGGTGAGTGTGCTCACACGCGAATGCCAGGCACGACGGCGGGTAGTGGTGTCCGTTCGGCGTCGGTCCGCATCGAGGCCGTAGGGCGTTTGCGCAGACCGGGAGGGGTCGGCGCACTCCGTTCCGCCCCGCCCTCGATCCGGTGCCGGTCCTCCGGCTACGACCGCGGATCGTAGCGAGGGGGCCTTGGAGGGCGCCGCTCCGGTCTGGCACCTTGGCATTCGTCGTCGGCCACACCGGCTCCTGTTCCTGCCGGATGCGGCCAATCGCCGAGTCACTCCCCGCGACCGTTCGGCCCCTGTCCGGCCGCGGTCCCGGGCGGGGAGTGTTCTCGGCTCAACCCGATTGAGGTCTTGCTCTTCATGCCCGCTTTCAAGCTCCGTATGCGTACCTCTGCCGCGATCCTCGCCGGCGCCGCTGGTCTGACCGCCCTGGGTGCCGCCGTGGTGCCCGCCGCCGCCAGCGCCGCGACCGCCTCCCCGCAGGCCATCGCCGCGCAGATCGTGCCGGCGGACCAGCTGGCCTCGTTCAGCCAGATCATCTCCCACGAGTCGGGCTGGAACGTGACGGCGACCAACCCGAGCTCGGGCTCCTACGGCCTGGGCCAGGCGCTGCCGGCCTCGAAGATGGCCTCGGCGGGCGCGGACTGGAAGACCAACCCGGCCACGCAGATCAAGTGGGCGCTGGACTACATGAACACCCGCTACGGCAGCCCGAACGCCGCCTGGACCTTCTGGCAGGGTCACCACTGGTACTAAGCCGACCCCTTCGGCTCTCCCCCCACCTCGGGAGTCGGACAGGGACCACCGAGGCGACCCACGAGGGCCCCTCCCGCGCGAACGAGCGGGAGGGGCCCTCGTGCCGTTTCCGGACGTCCCGCCCCTGGTCAGCCGCCCTCTCGCGACGCCGGCCCGGCGAGCTCCTCGACGAAGTGCTTGAAGCGCCGCAGGTCGCCGCGGACCTGGACGCCGAGCACGCCCAGCCGGTCGGCCGCCTTCTCGGCCAGACCGGTGGGCTGGAAGGCCATGGTCATCCGCACCCGGGTCCGGGCCGGGCCGAGCGGCTCGAAGGCGACCGTGCCGGTGTGCTTCACGCTGTCGCCGGTGGTGCGCCAGGCGACCCGCTCATCGGGCACCCGCTCGACGACTTCGGTCTCGAACTCCCGGGACAGCCCGGCGATCCTGGTCCGCCAGTGGGCCCGGCGCTCGTCCAGCTGCCTGACCTCCGCCACGCCGTCCATGAATTTGGGGAAGTTCTCGAAGCTCGCCCACTGGTCGTAGACGACGCGGACGGGCGCGTCCACGTCGATCGACTCCTCCACCGTGCTCACCGCCGCACCCTCCCACGTCGTGCGCCTTTCCGGGCCGTCCTGTCGGGCGACCCGCCGAGCGGCCGGCCGGAAAGGGGCGAATGCGCGGGCGGTGTCCCTGCCGATCCGGGCCGTGTGCCGGGTGGCGGCAACCGGGGTGTCCGCCTGGCCGGCCCGAACGTCGTCTACCCGGCGGTGCGGCCGGCGCCGTCCCCGTCCGGGCCCGGGGTGTCCCGTCCCAGGCCCCGGCGGATCGCGATCTCCACGGGTGAGTACGCGCCGTCGGCGCGCTCCAGTTCGTACGGTGCGGCCGGCATCAGGGGCGGCTGGGCCATGAAGCGCGGCCGCGCTCCGTGGTGCGGTTGCGCCGCGTGCACCAGGAACGGGTGGCACAGGTAGACGTCGCCCGGGGATCCGGTGGCGAGGGCGAGCGGCCGGTGGTCGGAGGCCGCCACCAGGTCGGGAGCGAGGGCCAGGCCGCTCGCCCCGTCCTCCCCGTACTTCTCCAGCACCTTCGGCGCGTCGAGGTGCGAGCCGACCCGGATCCGGGTCGGGGCGTCCTCCTCACCCACCTCGCTGAACAGGAACAGCATCAGAAGCGCCCGGCCCTGGGAGCGCAGATTCGTGAAGTACCAGCTCTCGCCCTCCGGCAGGTAGCTCCCCTCGATGTGCCAGCCCGTGTCGTCCGGCTCCTCTTCGTGCGGGAAGCGCAGCGGGAACGTGCCCAGCGAGTAGCGCGGCTCCCAGCGCCCCGCGCCGACGAGCAGGTCGTACGCGCGGTGCAGGGACGGGGAGTTGGGTGCGGCGGCGAACGGTCCCTGCGCCATGCCGGCCACCCGGTGCACGGGCTGCTTCCACGTCGACGGGTCGTCCGGGTCACAGCCGGTCTCCCGCCAGAGCAGTCGCTCGCAGTCCGCGGCCACGCGCGGCGCGACGGCGCCCTCCAGCCTGACGAAGCCGTCGCGGAGGAAACGGGATACCAGGGTCGTGTCGTCCATGCCCCCATCGTGCGGCGACACCGGCCCCGGTCACCCGACATTTCCCGCACCGCCTTTGCCGGGTGACCACCGGCCCTCTTCCCGCTCCTCCGAGACCGGAAGCGGCCGGCCCGCGGCCACGGGACCACACGGCCGACGGCGGGGCGGCCGCGGTCGGCGAGGACGCGGCCCGGGCAGCGTGGCAGGGCGAGTGCCCGGCGGCTCAGCGCCCGGCCGAGGAGAGGACCGCGGCGATGAGCTCGCGGCGGCCGGCCACGCCGAAGCGGGCGAAGACCGCTGTCAGGTGTTCCTGGACGGTGTAGGCGGACACGTGGAGCCGGCCCACGATCTCCCGTGTGGAGCACCCCTGGAGGACCAGGGCGGCCACCCGGTTCTGTGCGGGGGTGAGCCCGTGAGCGGCCAGGAGCAGGGAGCCGATCGCGGCGGCGGGGGCCGGCTCGACGACCACGCAGACCTGGTCGTCCGCGGAGCCCCGCAGGCGGGTGGCGTGCAAGGCCAGCCAATGACCGTCGCCGGTCCGCAGCCGGACCGGGCCCCGGCGGTCCGGTGCGTCCGCTCCCTGCGCGTCCCGGGACCGCACCAGGCGGGCCGCCACGGAGTAGACCGGCCAGGGCAGGCCCCGGACCCTGGGTGCCGGCAGTCGGTCGAGCCACCGTTCGGCGTCCGGGCTGATCGAGACGAGGGTGAGCTCCCGGTCGAGCACGATGACGCCGGGGGCGCCCGGCGCCTCGGGCCCGCCGCGCCTGATGGTGTCCCGGATCATGCTGCGGCGCAGGCCCTCGGCCAGGTGCGGGGCGAGCGTTCTGACGGCGGCGAGATCCCGGTCGGAGAAACCGGCGTCCGCATCCGCCCGGTGCAGACACAGCACTCCCCAGCAGTCGCGCCCTGCGATCAGGGCGGCCCGGAGCTCGTCCCCCAGCCCCAGACCGGCCATGATCTCCCGGTAGCGTGCGCTGGCGGACCGTCTCCCCAGGGTTGCCCGGTCCAGCGACATCACCGCCTCCGGTCCGCGGGCGAGCGAGGCGAACTTGTTGACGTCCTCGCGGCCGAACTCGTTGTCGAGGAAGAGCGGGCCGACGCCGGCCAGCGGCTCCTGGGCCACCACCGACGTGAACAACAGGGTCGCCGGGTCGACGGCTGCGAAGAAGGCCGCTTCGACGGGGAGAACGCCCGGCAGGCGGCGCAGCACCTCAGCGCAGAGCCCGGGAAGTTCCAGGTCGGCGTGGCAGCTGTCGATCAGCCGCTCGATACGCCGTTCCCGGATGCCCGTGGCCATGATCCCGACGCTACGCCGGTGCCGGGGCCGGCACGAGCCCGAGCTGGCGCAGCAGGCCGAGGTCGTCCAGTCGTCCCCAGCGTTCGACGATCAGGCCGTCCCGGAGCCGGAAGATGTTGATGCCCTTGAGCACGACCGTGCGGCCGTCGCCCGCGACGCCCATCACTTCGCCGCGTTGGGTGCCCGAGGCGGTGAACTGCTCGACGACCAGGTCACCCTCGCCGACGAGGAGTCCCAGGTCGGAATGCCAGTCGGGGAAGGCCCCTCGGAACAGGGCCCCTGCGGCACGCATCCCCTCCCGGCCCGCGTCGCCGCCCAGGGGCGGGTCGTGGTCGAGGTAGTCCTCGGCGAGGTAACCGTCGACGGCCGCCAGGTCGCCCCTGGTGAACAGCGCGTCGATGAACGCGATCACTGTCTGCTTGTTCCGCTCGATGGTGTCCATGCCGAAATCCTCGACCCGCCGAGTCCCCGCCGGAACCCCAGCTCTCTGGGGTGTCCGCCCGTACCGGCCCCGCGGCGGTTCCGGAACAGGTGCGCGAAGGCCGGGCAGCCGTGGCACGGACCGCGGCGGGCGCCAGAGCCTTGGCTCACTCGCCGTGCGGCACGCCGGTGGAAGGTACCCTGCGCGGATCGGCGCGACCGGGTGGCGGCGCGGTTCGAGCGCCGCGGGGTCGCCGTCGTCCCTTCCGTCGTCCCTTCCGAGGGGACGACCCCGCAGCGTCGCTGCTGTTTCTCGCTACTGGTCCACCTGTACTGGGCCAGTGGGCGGACCTGGCCGGTGCACGGCACCGTCCGGCTCTCGCAGCTGGTGCTCAACACCCGGGTGCCGTTCACCCCGCAAGGCCTGATCCCGCTCGCGGGCATGCTCTTCTCGGGCGCGGCACTGGTGCTGGTCCGGGGCGGGCGGCTGCCTGCCCTGGGCCGCCGGCTGCCCGCGGTACTGCCGCGCTGGGGGAGCCGGGCGGTGGCCGCCGGACTGCTGGCCCGCGGCGCGGTCGGGCTGGTCTGGGTGACGGGGGCCTGGGCGGACCCGGCCGACACGTTCTACTGGCTCAACCTGCTCCTGTACACCCCGCTGTGCCTCCTGCTGGGCCGGGCGGCCTGGCAGGTGTCGGCGGCGGAAGGGGTGTCGGCACTTCCGTGGAGGGTCGTGGCGTGAAGGGCGGCCCGCCGGTGGTCCGGCGGGCCGGCCTTCGGGTGGACAGCGGGAGTGCGCGGACGGGCCCTACGGCCGGAGCAGCTCGCAGCCGTCCGGCCCGCAGGCGTCCGCGTCGCCCCCGCCGACCTGGACCAGCGGTGCCGGCGGCCGGCTCTCCCAGGCCTGCTCCAGCGCCCGCGTGAACGTTTCCGCGGGCTGGGCCCCGGACACCCCGAGCCGGCGGTCGAGGACGAAGAACGGCACACCCGTCGCCCCCATGGCGCTCGCCGTCGCCTCGTCCTCGCGCACGGCCTCCGCGTACGCCTGCGGATCGGCCAGCACGGCGGCGGCCGCCTCGCCGTCCAGCCCGGCCCCGACGGCCAGCTCGACCAGCCGCTCCTCGTCGAACGCCGAGCGCTCCTCGGCGAAGTTGGCCCGGTACAGCGCGTCCAGCAGCTCGGCCTGCCGGCCCCTCTCCTTGGCGAAGTGCAGCAGCCGGTGCATGTCGAAGGAGTTCGCCGCGTCCCGCCCGCCGTCCAGGTACGGCAGCCCCTCCGCGCGCGCGTTCTCGGCGATCCGGGCGTCCGCCGCCTCGGCCTGCTCCAGGCTCATCCCGTACTTCGCGGCGAGCAGCGGGAGCACGGGACGGGCCGCGCGCGGCGCGTTCGGGTCCAGCTCGAACGAGCGGTGCACGACCTCGACCTCCGCGCGGTGCGGGAACACCGCCAGGGCCTGCTCGAACCGGGCCTTGCCGATGTAGCACCACGGGCAGTTGATGTCGCTCCAGACCTCGACGCGCACGGGACCGCACTCCTCTCGTCGGGCGGGCCTGTCCCGCGCCGGTACTTACGGGAATGCGCTCGCGCACCCGAATATTTCAGGGTGAGAAATATTTGAACGGGCGGCCCACGACTGCGCAGCGCCTCAGCCGCTGGGTGCGAGCGCCGCGACCAGGTCCCCCGCCGTCAGCCGTTCCAGCTCCTCGGGCGCCGCGTCCACCGGCCCCGGGTAGAGCCGGTAGAGCGCCCCGGACAGTTTCTCCGGCGCCGGTACGTCCCCGTCCACCAGCGCGACGAACGCCCGTGCACCGTCCGGCAGTTCCGCCTGCCCGGCACCGTCGTCGTCCCGCCGCGCCCGCAGCCGGGCCGCGAACGCCCCGACGTCCTCGCCGTCGCGCCGCCGCCACCGCCGTACGCCGAGGCCGCCGCGCACGTGCACGTCGTCGGTGCCCGCCGCCGCCCGGGCGCAGGCGACGTCCCACAGGGTGGCCCGGTTCTCCGGGCCGAAGTGGGCGAGCACGTCGCGGCTGAGCGAGCCGACCTCGGCCTGGTGGCGGTGGACGCTGTGGTAGCCGCCGTCGGCGCCCGTGTTGAGGTCGGTCCAGGTGTACTGCCGCTGCGCGAGGTCGACGATCATCGGGACGGACACCTTGGCGTCCCCGACCAGGTCCAGCCGCTGGCGGACCGCCCTCGGGTGGTAGTGCTCGCCGCCGGAGGGCGTCGCGCCGAGGTCCATGAACCCGGCGAAGGCCTCGGTCAGCTGCTCGAAGGCGACGTCGTTGTAGCTGAACACGATCACCACCGCGTACCGCGCGCCGCCCGCCGCCAGGCGGGCGAGGTCCAGGTCGACGAACTCCGTCGCGCCGTCGGGCGGCGGCGCGGACACGTAGTCGCCCGAGTGCACGGCCGCCCGGTCGCCGTGCACCAGGTTGGTGTAGTCGCACAGGCCGCTGAACCGCCACTGCTCGTCGTACAGCGCGACGGACAGGTCGAGGTCCACCCGCAGGTGCTCCGGCTGCATCCAGTGCACGAACAGCCGCAGCCGCTCGCCGGCCGGCAGCCGCTGCCGGCTCCCGCGCGGCACGCACACCAGGGTCTTGGCGGCGGCCCGCTCGGCGAACGGCGCGACCAGGTCGGCCAGGCCCTCGTCCAGCAGCGCGCGGTCGTAGCGCTCGCCGCCGCTGCGGCGCAGCAGCTCGGCCTCGATCAACGCGCAGAGCGGGGCGCCGAGTTCGGCAGGCACCACGGTGCCGTGGTCCTCCCGGGCGTGCGCCAGCGAGACCGTCCCCCGGGGGAAGTACAGCCGCCGCTCGCCCGCCGTCCGTTTCCCGCGCAGCCGCCCGTACGCGCCCAGCAGCGGCCCGGGGGCGACCCGGCCCAGGGCCCGGGCCACCGTCTCCAGCAGTTCGGGCGGCAGTGCGGCGCCGGGATCGGTGGTGGCGTGCACCCGCAGCACGTGGTGCAGCCGGCGGACCAGCTCGCCCGGGCGCGCGGCCAGCACCCGTACCGCACCGGCGGCGTCCCCGGCGGCCAGCAGCGATTCGACCCGCCCGGCGAAACCGGTGAACGCCAGCCGGGTGTGATCGCCGGTGGTGACCACGCGCAGCGGCGCGGGCGGCTCGGCGAACTCCCGGCCCACCTCGTGGGTGCGCAGGTCCGTCTCCCGCAGCAGCACGAATGCGGCCGTCACCTTCGGGAAGCGTCGCCGGTGCTCGTAGGGGTGCAGCAGTTCGCCCGCGCGCAGCCAGGCCGAGCGGTGGCGGCGCAGGTCCTCGGCGAGGGCGGTGGGGGACAGGCCCTCCAGGACCTCCAGCAGGCCCCGGCGCAGCGGCCGCGGCAGGTTGCGCAGCCGCAGGCGGCGGGCGGTGGCGGGCAGCAGGTCGGGCTCGGCGCCGGACCACGCCCAGAGCAGCCGCAGCACGTCGGTCGCGGTGTCGACCCGCTCGGCCAGGACGGGCAGGGCGGAGGTGGCGTCGCGCTCCAGCAGGGCGGCGAGGACGGTGGCCTTGGTCTCGCGCAGCGGGATCCGCGCGGGCAGGTGCTGCGGCAGGTCCTCGGGCGCGTGGGCGAGCAGCGCGGCGAGGTCGTCGCGGTCCTGCGGGGAGAGCGGGGTGCGGCGGGCCAGCAGGCGGTGGAACTCGGCCATCGCGGCGGTGACCTGGTCGGCGGTGATCAGCCGCAGCGGGCGCAGGGCCTGCCGTCCGCCGAAGTCCTGCGCCGCCTTGCGCCCGGCCGAGCCGTCCTCGCCCAGGTAGGTGCCGGTCGCCAGCCGCGCGCCGCACAGCGGGCACTGCCCGCCCCGGCCGTCGGCGTCCAGGCCGTCCAGGCAGGGCGCGCAGAGCAGGTGCGCGCAGGGCGCGAGCGCGCCGACGCCCACCTCGGCGCCGCGCCGGCCGCAGTGCGCGCAGGGCTGGTTCGGCTGGTTGAGCAGGAACGCCCTGATCTGCCGGGTGTAGAGGACGTGCGCGTGGTCCGGCACGGCGTCCGGGAAGCGGCGGAACAGCGGCAGGTGCTCGCGGTCCGCGCCGAGCAGGTGGTCGATCCGGGCGAGCAGCCCGTCGCCCAGCTCGGCGAGCCGCACCGGCGCCAACCGGGCCAGCGCGGCGCGCAGTTGCGTGGTGAGGACGTAGCCGCGCCGGACCAGATCGGCATCGAGGGCCACCAGGCCCCGAACGCTCCACGGATCCGCGGAGGGCAGCAGTTCGCCGGGGGCCACGGCGAGAGCACCACGCCGGCGGAGCAGGAAGGAACCGAGATCGAGATCGACGCTGACGTCGAAGGGAGCCACGATGGCTCGGGGCATGCGGAGAGATCCCCCCACGGAGGCGGAAAGAAGGAGGAGCGGAGAGGGGGCGCGCTACTGGTTTTCGAAGGAAGAAGAGAAGGAAGCGCGCCGCGGAGCCGCCAACACGGCGACCATAGCCGAACACCGAGGCGCCGCCCACCGATTTATTCCGGCCACCTCGGAGCAGGACGGCACGCCCGCCCCTGGGGCGGCCCCGGTTCGACGGCTCGTGGCCCGGCACGCGGCGCACGCGTTTCGGCGGCCGCCCCTCCCGGGAGCCGGCGCCGCCGGCCAACTTCCTTGAGCGGTTAGCCTTTTCCGCATGCAGACCACCCGCCCCGCAAGCCCGGGTCCCGCCACCACCCGCGACCGCCTGCTCGCGTTCGGCTCACTGCCCGCGGCCGCGGCCGTGCTCACCGGGACGAACGCGCTCTACCTGCTGCTCGTCGTCTTCGGGAACGTCACCGACTTCCCCACCAACCAACACTTCGTCCAGCACGTGCTGGCGATGGACACCACCTTCCGGGACGGGAACCTGATGTGGCGCTCCATCACGTCCCCGGGCCTGCAGAACGCGGCGTACGTCGCGCTCATCGCCTGGGAGGCGCTGAGCGCCCTGGTGCTGACGGGCGGGACGTTCGCCTGGTGGCTGCGGCCGGACCTGGCGCGCCGGCTCAGCAGCCTCGGCCTGCTGCTGATGCTGCTGCTCTTCGGCGTCGGGTTCATCGGGATCGGCGGCGAGTGGTTCGCCATGTGGCAGTCGAAGACGTGGAACGGCCTGGACGCGGCGATCCGCAACGTCATCCTGGCCGGACTGGCGCTGGTGGTGGTCAACCTGCCGCAGCGCCCGCACACCCCGTCGGACTGAGAGGGTCCGCGCCGGTGCTGCCTGCCCGGTCGGCACCTCCGCCGCCCACCACCTCCCCGGCACCGCCGACTTTCACGTTCCAGCCCTCGGGGCGCCGTCAGCTCGCGTCGTCCCCGGGAGCCCCGTACTCCCGGTGCACGTCCAGGTAGGGCAGTTGCACCCGTTCCCGCCAGTCCGCCGCCTGTTCGTGCGCCGCCGGCCGCACCGCCGCCGCCTCGCCCGCGTCCTCGGCCCAGCCGTACGGGTACGGGCTGCCCAGGGCCACCGCCGTTGCGGCGAGGTAGCGGGCCATCGCCGCGTCGTCCGGTACGGCCAGGGTCTCGACCTCGCCCCGGTCGACCGTGATGCCGATCTCCCAGCTCCCCTGTGCCGTGCGCTGCGCGCCCCAGCCGCGCGCCCAGTGCACGTGCTCCGCCGTGACCTCGCCCCCGGGCCCGGGGTCCAGCCCCGCATCACGCAGCGCGGGGACCACGGCGGCCGGGGACGGCCAGGGGATGGGCAGCCCGGCGCTCACCGCCACGCCGAGCACGGTGCGGCACGGGTAGGGCGTGCGGCAGCACGCGCAGCGCGGCTGCTGCGCCTCGGAGCCGCCGCCGCCTTCCGCCCGGGCGGGCTCGTGCAGCTGCACCACGGCGCCGAGCAGGTACTGGTGCCTGCCGACCGGCTGCCCGGCGTCCTTCAGGTCCCGCAGGAACAGCTGCAGCAGCCGGTGGAAGAGCCGGCCGCACTCGTGGCTGCCCAACGGCGGCACCGGCACCCGGACCACGCTGTCACTCCCTCGCCCGTCACGACCCATGCGGACGAGCCTAGACCTCGCGCCGGTCACCCGGCCGGGCCCTGGACGCCGGCCGTGTCCGAACGCTCACGGACCGGATTCCGCGAGGTTCGAACCTCCGATCGTCCGGGTGCATACCGAGTGTTCGACAGCTACCCGAGGGGGTCGCCATGGCCACGCTGACCGCCTTGTTCGCGGGCCTCGCCGTCATCGTGACCGGCCTCGCCGTCCACCTGCACCGCAGACCCGACAACCGGACCGAGACCGTCGAAGGACTGCTTGCCGAGCAGGAGCGCACGGCCCGGCTGCGGGCCGCCCGCTCCTCCTACAGCTCGATCGCCATGCACAGCACCCACGGCCTGACCGTCGACGACCTGGAGAGGTACCGCAGGTAGGGTCCGGCCGGCTGCGCGGCAGCCCCGGTACTCCACCGGGCAGGACCTGAGGTCCGGCCGGCTGGAGCACCGGGGCGGCGGGGGAGCGGTGCTGTGTGAGCGGTCAGGCGTTCTGCGCCCCGTTGAAGACGTTGTAGGCGTCGTCACGGAAGTAGGCGCTCACCGCCCACCACTTGCCCTGCCAGCTGTTGCCCGTGACGAAGTCGCCGGTCTGCACGGCCGAACCGTCGTTCTGGTCGTAGTTCACGAAGAACGGTCCGCCGCTGGCACCTCCGCCCAGTCCGATGCAGTTGTCGATCCGCGCGGTGGACGGCTGCTCGGGGCCGGCCACCGGCTGGCCGCCGCACCAGAGCATGTGCTCCCGCTCGGCGGGAACCACTCCGGGGATGCCGATGATGTGCGCGTAGTTGTTGATGTCCCGGTTGAACCCGATGCCGGTGGCCCCGACGACGTCCGCGATGTGCTGTCCGTTCAGCGTGTTCAGCACGATGAAGGCGATGTCGCCCTGCGGTGCGGGGGCGTCGACCCAGCCGGCCGCCCGCCAGCTCCACCAGCCGTGGGGGGCGTTTCCCGCGTCGTAGCCGGGAGCGAACGAGAAGTCGTGCCCGCCCTCCACGCAGTGCCGGGCCGTGGCGATGACGTCGCGGTTGGCGCTGGAGACGACGTTGGCGGTGCACACGCCGTTCCCGGTGAGCAGCCGCCCGGTGGTGCCCCAGACGCTGGCCTTGCCGGCGGCCGTCGCACTGGCGGCGACCCTCGCGCCGGCCTTGGGGTTGGCGGTCGGTTCGGTCGCGTGGATCGTCAGCGGCCGGCCGCCGAGGGAGCTCTCCTGGTCGGGAGCCCAGCTCGTACTGGCGGCATGCGCCGGGTTGATCAGGACGTGGCTCTTGGCGCCGACCCGCTCGATCGGCCCGGTGCCGGCGGACGGTGCGGCGGACGAGACCGGCACGGCCAGGCCGAGGGCCACCACCGATGCCACCAGTACTGTGAGGAGACCGCGCATGCGCATGGGTGTCCTTTCTTGACTGCGGGATGTCGGAATGTGCTGTCCCGTCAGCTTGGAAGTGGCACGTCAACAATGGGTCAACAACGTGCCAACGACTGCGCCGGCGACCACGGCCGGCCCGGTCCGGTGGCCGGCGTACCGGAAGGTCCCCACGGTATTTCCGTTCGGCTGACGCGAGTTGGCAAATTCGGCATACTAACTGTCCATGAGAGTGGCTCTGTTGACCGCCGGTTCGCGTGGTGACGCGGCTCCCTACACCGGCCTGGGGCACGCGCTGGAACGGGCCGGGCACCGGGTCACCCTGGTCACCCACGCCCGTTTCGCCTCCCTCGCCGAGGACGCGGGCATCGGCTTCCATCCGCTGCCGGTGGATCCGCGGGCGGAGCTGGAGACCGAGCGGGGGCGTGCGCTGCGGCGCAGCGCCAACGACGTGGAGCAGCGGGTCCGGGCCTTCCTGCTCGCCCGGCAGGGCGCGCGGCAGATGGCGGAGGGCCTGCTGGCGGCTGCCCAGGAGGCCGATGTGCTGCTCGTGTCGAGCTCGTTGCAGTTGCCGGGTCACACCCTCGCCGAGGGGCTCGGGCTGCCCGGCATGGGCGTCTACCTCCAGCCTCTCCACGCCACCGGTGAGTTCGCTCCGAGCGTCATGAGCACCCGGTCCTTGGGGCCGGTCGGCAACCGGATCGCCGCGCGGGCCGTGAACGCCGCCGTGGACGCCGTTTACTCCGAGACCGCCCGCACGTTGCGGGCCCGCCTCGGCCTGCCGCCCCGCAGTACCCGCGCCGCCCGCCACGCCCGTGAACGGCAGCGCTGGTCCGTCCGGCACGGCTTCAGCCCGCTCGTCGTCCCCCGGCCCCGCGACTGGCGCCCGGAGCTGACCGTCGACGGCTACTGGTGGCAGTACGACCCGCCGGGCGCCGGACTGCCCCAGCGCGTCCGGGACTTCCTGGCGGCCGGCCCGCCGCCGGTCTTCGTCGGGCTGGGCAGCATCCCGGTGCGCGATCCGGCGCGGCTGGGCGCGACGGTGGTGCGGGCCCTGCGCGCGGCCGGGCTGCGCGGGGTGGTCCAGCGCGGCTGGAGCGGTCTGGAGGCCGACGGCGACGACATGCTCACCGTCGACGACCTCCCGCACGCCGTGCTCTTCCCGCAGACCGCCGCCGTGGTGCACCACGGCGGAGCGGGCACCACGGCGGCGGCCCTGCGCGCGGGGGTGCCCGCGGTCCCGCTTCCCCTCCAGCTCGACACCGGTTTCTGGGCCGCCCGCCTGGCCGCCCTGGGCGTCGCGCCCCGGGCCGTACCGCTGCGCGGCCTCACCGCGCCGGCGCTGACCGCCGCGCTGCTGAGCGTCACCACCGACCCGTCCTACCGGGAGCGGGCCCGTGCCCTGGGCGCCCGCATCCGGGCGGAGGACGGGACGGCCCCGGTCGTCGCCGCCGTGGACCGGCTGGCCAACGCCTGAGGCCGGCGACGCCACCGCCACCGCGGACCCGTCCGAGGGAACGCGGACCGCGGCGCCGACACGCCGTCCGGCGACGCCCGGAGGCCGCCACCCCGCAGGGTGGCGGCCTCCAGTGCCTTCTCGGGGCCGCCGTAGCGTAGCGCGTGCCTCGGACAACGGCCCCGGCGAGGCTCGGCCGGGAAGGGGGTCAGGCGGTGGCCTTGCCCGCGGTGACCAGGGCGGCGAGTGCGGTCCGCTGGACGTACACCAGCAGGCCGACGGTGACGCCGGCCATCACCAGGGCCATCAGGACGTGGCCGAGTGCCGAGACGAGGGCGAAGCCGAGGGCGCCGAGCAGGACGTGGGTGCCGATCCGCAGCCCCACGAGGGCGAAGGCGACCTTGCGCGTGCCCTTGCCGCGCCACAGCAGCTTGGCGAGCTTCAGCCGCTTGCGCAGCAGGGTGAGCGAGACGGTGATGTTGGCCGCGACGAGGACGACCAGGGCGGGCCAGGCGGCCGGGAAGGCGCGCAGCAGGTCGAAGGCGCCGGCCAGGACGCCCTCGAAGCCGAAGAACCAGGCGGGCAGCCGCATTTCGCCGACCGAGGGCAGCACTTCACCGGCTGCGCCGGTCGCGCCGGTGGCGTCGTGGCCGGCGTCGAGGCCGGCGGCTGGTTGGGATGCGGTCGCGTCGGTGCCGGTGCTCGCCATGGTGTCCCCCGTGGTGTCGTTCCCCGCCGGGACGTGCCCGCCCCGGTCATGATCATCAGTCTCGCACGCCGGTTCGGCCGCAGGTAGCGGCGATGTGTCAGCAAGGCGAGATGACGGACGTCATGGGGCCCGACGGCGGCCGGGCGCGTTCAGGGTGTGCCCTTCGGGACGAAGAGGACGACGACCGGGTCCGGGGCCACGGCGGAACCGGGCCGTGGCCCCGTGTTTCGGCGCCGGGCCGGCCGGGCCACCGTCCGGCAGCGCCGAACGTGAGGTACCGGCAGGGTGAGGAGGTCGCCGGATACGCCGGTGCTCCTCACGCGCGGCCGGGCACGGCCGCCGCTGCCGGCGGGTTCTTCACCCGGGTCACTCGCGGTCGGTCACCGCGAGCACGATCTTCCCGGTGGTACGGCCCAGTTCGCCCAGGCGGTGCGCCTCGGCGGCCCGCTCCAGTGGCAGGACGGTGTCGACGACCACCCGCAGGCGGCCGTCCTCGACCAGGCGGGTGATCTCCCGCAGGCCCAGGTGGTCGGGCTCGACGAGCATGAAGTCCGCCCGGACACCGGCCGCCTCGGCCTCGGCCCGGGGGAAGGCCGCGTCCGGCGGGAGGAGCGACACCAGGGTGCCGCCCCGGCGCACGGACCGCAGGGACCGGGCGGGGCTCCCGCCGCCGAGGGGGTCCAGCACGACATCGACGTCACGGACGCTCTCCGCGACGTCCCCGGTGCGGTAGTCGACCGGTTCGTCCACGCCCAGGGAGCGCAGCAGTCCGTGCTTGGAGCCGCTCGCGGTGCCGATCACGTACGCGCCCAGCGCCTTGGCGATCTGGACCGCCAGGTGACCGACCCCGCCTGCCGCCGCGTGGACCAGCACCCGCTGGCCGGGCCGGACGGCGGCGGTGTCGACCAGCGCCTGCCAGGCGGTGAGCGCCGCCAACGGCAGAGCGCCCGCCTCGACGTGGGTCAGGTTCGCGGGCCGGCGCGCGAAGTGCCGGGCCGGTGCGGTGACGTACTCGGCATAGGCACCGGCCGGGTCGGGGAAGCGCGGCATCCCGTACACCTCGTCGCCGGGCCGGAAGAGGGTGACGCCGGCGCCGACCCCCGCCACCACGCCGGAGACGTCCCAGCCGAGGGTGAACGGCGGCTTGACGCCGGTCGAGAGCAGGCCCCGTTCGCGGGTCTTCCAGTCCGCCGGGTTCACCCCGGCCGCGTGCACCCGGACCAGGACCTCGCCGCGGGCCGGCTCGGGGCGGACGGTCTCCACGAGCCGCAGGACGTCCGGCCCGCCGGCGGTGTCCTGGGAGACGGCGCGCATGGTGGTGGGGAGGGGCATGGTGCTGTGCCTGCTTTCCGTTGATCGGCCGGGGTCGCGTCGAGGGATCGGCCGGGGTCCGTCGGGCGAGGCCCGCCGCCTCGCCGCCCGTTCGTCCGGGGTCGCCGCCCGCTCGTCCGGGCGCTCCGTCAGAGTGCCCGGGCCGGGCCGCCCCTGGTGGTGGCGTGACGGCCACGTGGTGAAAGGATCCGGCCATGCACCACGTTGGCGTTTTGGCCCTGGACGGCGTCCACCCCTTCGAACTCGGCATCCCCGCCCGGATCTTCGGCGCCGCCCGCGATGAGTCGGGGAACCCGCTCTACACCGTGACCACGTGCGGCCTCGACGGCGGGCCGGTCCGCACGGGCGCCGACTTCGAACTCGCGGTTTCCCGGGACGCCACCCTGCTCGCCGCCGTCGACACCGTCGTCATCCCGCCCGCGCAGTGCCTCGCCGAGCTGCGGGAACACGGCCGGCTGCCCGACCACCTGCGCGCGGCCCTCGCCGCGATCCGCCCCGGCACCCGCATCGTCGCCATCTGTACCGCGAGCTACCTGCTGGCCGCGGCCGGACTGCTCGACCACCGGCCCGCCACCACCCACTGGCGCGAGGCCGACCGGCTGCAGCGGCTGTTCACCACCACCCGCGTGGACCCCGACGTCCTGTACGTGGACGACGGGGACGTCCTGACCTCCGCCGGGGTGGCCGCCGGCATCGACCTCTGCCTGCACCTCGTCCGGCGCGACCACGGCAGCCGGATCGCCAACGACGTCGCCCGCTCCTGCGTCGTGCCGCCCTGGCGCGACGGCGGCCAGGCCCAGTACATCCGGCGCCCCGTCCCCGAACCGACCGGCACGGGCACCGCCGCCACGCAGGCCTGGGCCATGGAACGGCTCGCCGACCCGCTCACCGTCGCCGAACTCGCCGCACACGCCCACACCAGCGTGCGGACCTTCTCCCGCCGCTTCCGCGAGGAGACCGGCACCACGCCCGTCCAATGGCTCACCCGCCAGCGCGTCGACTTGGCCCGCCACCTCCTCGAAAGCACCGGCTGGCCGGTCGACCTGGTGGCCCGCCGCGCCGGCCTGGGCACCGGAGCCTCGCTGCGCCACCACCTGCACGCGGCCGTCGGCGTCGGCCCGCAGGCCTACCGCCGCACCTTCCGCCCGGCCGGATGACGGTGCCGCCCGGCCGGATGACGGCGCCGCGCAGGAAGTCGGCGGAGCCGGCGGTCGGATCGCGAACGGCCGGATCGCGAACGGCCGGGCCGACGGACGCTCAGATCACGCCGCCGTTGGCGTAGAGGACCTGCCCGTTGATCCAGCGGGCCGGGCCGGCCAGGAAGGAGACGACCTCGGCGATGTCCTCGGGGGTGCCCAGCCGCTCCAGGGGCGACATCTTCGCCAGGTGCTCGACGGCCGCGTCCGGCTTGCCCTCCAGGAACAGGGCGGTCGCGGTCGGGCCGGGGGCGACGGCGTTGACGGTGATGTCGCGGCCGCGCAACTCCTTGGCGAGGATCAGCGTCATGGCGTCGACGGCGCCCTTGGTGGCGGCGTAGGCGGCGTACCCCGGCAGGGCGATCCTCGTGACCGAACTGGAGAAGTTGACGATCGCGCCGCCAGGGCGGACCCGGCGGGCGGCCTGCCGGCCGACGATGAAGGTGCCGCGCACGTTGACGCGGTGCATCCGGTCGAAGTCGGCGAGGTCGAGCTCGGCCAGCGGGGCCAGCAGCATGATCCCCGCCGCGTGCACCACGACGTCGACACCGCCGAAGCGCTCCTCGGCCGCGTCGAACAGGGCGGCCACCTCGGCCTCGTCGGCGACATCCGCCTTGACGGCGACGGCGGTGCCGCCCGCCTTCTCGATGGCCCGGACCGCCTCCGCGGCGGGGGCGGGGCTGCCGGCGTAGGCGACGGCGACGGCCAGTCCGTCGGTGGCCAGGCGTTCGGCGGCGACCCGGCCGATGCCGCCGGACCCACCGGTGACGACGGCGACGCGCGGGGTGGTGGTGCTGGTCATGGCAGGACTCCTCGGGGCGGCCGGACGCATGCGGATCCAATAATGGACGCAGCGTCCACATTAGCGAGATGTGGACGATGCGTCCATATAGACTGAGGGTGACACCGAACCGATCCCAGGAGGCACGGTGACCAACGCGTCGACGACAGGCCCGAGTACCGGCCCGGCAGGGGAGGGCGGCGCACCGGCACGACGGGGCCGGGGACGGCGGCCGGCCGACGAGGTGCGCCGCGACATCCTCGCCGCCGCCGGCGCGGTGCTCCTCGGCGAAGGCATGGCGGGCTTCACCATCGAGCGGGTCGCCGCGACGGCGGGCGTCAGCAAGATGTCGATCTACAAGTGGTGGCCCTCCAAGGGCGCGCTCGCCCTCGACGGATACTTTGCCGCGGTCGAGAACACCCTCGCCTTCCCCGACACCGGAGACATCGAGACCGACCTGCTCACCCAGCTGCGCGCCTTCGTCCACCTCACGGCGGACACCCCCGCCGGGCGGATCGTCGCCGAGCTCGTCGGCGCGGCACAGACCGATCCGGACCTCGCCGCCGCCTTCCGCGAGCACTACTCGGGCCCGCGCCGCCGCCTGGCCGTCGACGTCCTGCGGCGCGCCCAGCGGCGCGGCCAGCTGCGCGCCGACGTGGATCCGCGCATCGTCGTCGACCAGCTCTGGGGAGCCTGCTACCACCGCCTGCTGATCCCCGACGAGCCCGTCACCGAGGAGTTCGTGACCGGGCTCGTCTCCAACCTGATGCGCGGCCTGCGGCCATAGGTGCCCGGTCGGGCCCGGGCCCGGGATCGTGCCGTCGCACGGGGCGGGGCCGGAGGAGCGGGCGGGTCACCGGACCCCGACGGCGGGCGGACCGGGAGAACAAGGACCCGGACCCGGGAGAGGCGGTTCAGAGCCAGCCGCGCCGGCCCGCTTTGAAGCCGGCCTCGAAGCGTGAACCGGCGTCGAGACGGCGCATCAGGTCCTCCATCCGGCGCTTGACGGTGCGCAGGGAGACTCCCAGGCGTTTGGCGGCGCCTTCGTCGGTGAGACCGGTGGAGAGGATCCTGAGCAGCTCCCGTTCGGTGGGGGTGATGCCGGTGGCCCGGTCGGGGGCGGGGGCGTCCTCCAGGGGGACGGCGGTGTCCCAGACCCGGTCGAAGAGCTCACCGAGGGCCGCCACGATCCCGGGCGCGGTCACCATGACGGCACTGGGCCTCGGCGACGCCGGGTCCAGGGGGACCAGGGCCGTGGCCCGGTCGACGACGAACAGCCGGTGCGGCAGCGCCGGGGCGGTGCGCAGCTGTGCGCCGATCGCGGCCATCGAGCGCGCGTAGGCGAGGGCCGGCTGGTTGGTGCGCGCGCTCTCGTGGCAGACCGTCTTGAGGGCGACCCCGCGGCGCAGGAGCTCCTCGTCCAGCGGGCGTGCGGCTTCGAGCGCCTCCGGGGTCATCAGGGTCGGCACGATGGAGCGGATCTCCGTCGTGGCGCCCTGGGCCAGCGACTCCAGGCAGGACTGGATCTCGTCCAGGCCGTCGAGCTGCTCGGTGCCGGTCGGGATGCGGCGGCGTTCGAGGGTCGCCCGTTCGGTCACGGCGGCCGCGGTGGCGCGATTGGCCTCCAGAGCCGCGCGGCGGGCCCGGACTTCCTCCTCCTGGCGCTTCAGCAGCAGGGCGATGCCGCGTTCGAGGCTGACCGGGCGCTGCCGGTCCGCGGCCTCGCGGGACATCCGCAGCAGGGCGAGGTCCGCCAGCGTGTCCAGACTTCTCGTCACCTCGCCCTGGGGAAGGGCGAGTTGCTCCGCCAGCAGTGTGGCGTCCGCCGTCGGATCGGCGAGGAGCGCCCGGTACACCCGCTCACTGACCGCGTCCAGCCCCAGCGCGCGCAGCATCGGTCCAGCCCCCGTCCCGTCCCCGGTGCGATGTCGTTGCGTCCCGTGCTGAGCCTGGCATGTCCGGACCAGATCCAACAAGGTTCGTACCAGCCGTCGGCGCGCGGCCGCAGGAGACCGTCGGCGGGGTGTGGCGCGATCGGGCCATGGAACCTTCGGGCCACCGGTGACTCCTTCCGCCGGCCCGGACCGGCGAGAAGACTCGTCGTCACCGAAGGGCGCCGAGGGCCCGACGGATCCGGCACCGGAGCGACCGTTCCGGCCACTCACCCCCAGCCGCACGGAGGTCCCGCCATGCCCGGAACACGGCGATTCGCATCGCTCGTCCTGATCGCCCTGGTCGGCATCGGGCTGTGCGCCGCGTCCGCCACCGCTGCCGCCACCGCTGCCGCGCCCGCCACCGCTGCCGCCACCGCTGCCGCGCCCGCCACCGCTGCCGCCACCGCTGCCGCGCCCGCCGCCGCTGCCACGCCCGTGGCAGCCGACACGGCCGGCTCCCCGGGCGAGGTCTGCGGCGCCTGCTGGTGACGGCGGCGACCGTCAGGTACGTGGTGGCCGTCCGGCTGACCCGGGCGCCTCCGATCGACCGCCTCCCGGACCCCGCGACGGTCGTCGACCTGTTCTGGGCCCACGCCGCACCCGCCGACCGCCTCGACCACGTCCGGACGAGCGCTTCCGCACCCGCCGGCCGCCTCGACATCGCCGTGATCCTGCGCGCCGAGAGCGCCGAGGACTGCCTCCGGACCGTCAGGAACCTGTGCGCCAGGACCACACGCAGTCCCACCCTGTCCGGCTGGACCGCCGAACGCCTCAGCACGCTCCCGCTGGCCGGCCTGGGCTTCTGATCCGCCCCCGCCCCCGCCCCCGCCACCGCTGAGCACACACTCACACCCGCACACTCCACTTCCACGGAAGGAACCACGACACATGTCCCGATCCACTCCCGCCGGCGTCGGCAGCTCACTGCGCCGGGCCGTCGCCCGGACCGTCGCAGCGACCCTGGTGGCGAGTACGGCCGCGCTGCTCCCGGTGTCGTCCGCCGCGGCCGCGGTGAACAGCACCACCATCGTCTCGGCGGCCCGCGGCCAACTGGGCGGCGGCTGCAGCTCCGGCTACGACGGCATCGACTGCAGCCTCAACTGGTGTGCCGCGTTCGCGAAGTGGGCCTGGTCGCAGGGCGGGGTCGACGTCTCCCCGCTGGGCTGGACGGTCACCACCTTCGTCAACTACGGCGACAACAACGGCACCTGGCACGATCCGACCGGCTACGTCCCGCAGCCCGGCGACGCGATGATCTTCGGCGGGAGGAACTACCCGACCAAGGCGAGCGGCGGCGCGCACATCGGCATCGTGGAGTCGGTGCACCCGGACGGCACGCTCACCGAGATCGGCGGCAACCAGGGCAACGCCGTCACCGAGGTCAGCGGCACGCCCGACCAGATCGAGGCGAACCTCGAAGGCGGCTACAGCTTCCTCGGGTTCGTCTCCCCGGTCGGTGCGCCGGCCCCGATCAGCAGCGGCCTGCAGACCACGGTCGTCGACCACAGCGGCAAGACCGTGGCCTACGCGACCGCCGACAACGGCAACATCTACGAGAACTACCAGAACAACGTCGCGGCCGGCCCGTGGTCCGGCTGGGAGCTCGGCCTCGGCTCGCCGGTCGGCGGCACCCGCTTCGAGAGCTCCCCGAGCGCCTTCGTCGACTGGTACGGCAAGACCGTGGTCGACGCCGTCGACCTCAACGGCAACGTGCAGGAGAACTACCAGACCAACCCCGCCGCCGGCCCCTGGTCCGGCTGGCACTACGTCTCCGGCCAGCCCGGCGGGGTCCGCTTCATCGGCGTCCCGTTCGCCACCCGCAACATGTCCACCAACGTGATCTACGTCCTGGGCAGCGACGGCAACATCTACGAGAACTGGCACCCCGACGGCGGCACGTGGTCCGGCTTCGAGCTCTCCTGGGCACCCGGCGGCCCCGCGGGCGGCACCAAGCTGGTCAGCTCGCCCAGCGTCTTCATCGACACCGCGGGCCACACCGTGGTCGACGCGATCGACAGCAACGGCAACGTCCAGGAGAACTACCAGGTCAACCCGAACGCCGGCCCGTGGTCCGGCTGGCACACCATCTCCGGCCTGCCCTCCGGCGTCCGGATGACCGGCACCCCCTACGGCTACGTCGACAGCAACGGCACCAACGTCGTCTACGCCACCGGCACCGACGGCCGCGTCTGGGAGACGTGGCACCAGCCGGGCAGCTGGTCCGGCTGGGAATTGGCGCTCGGCTCCGCGGCCAACGGCGCCCGGATCCTCGGCTCGCCGAGCGTCTTCATGGACAGCTCCGGCAAGACCGTCGTCGACGCGCTCGACAACCAGGGCAACGTCCAGGAGAACTACCAGGTCAACCCGGGCGCCGGCCCCTGGTCCGGCTGGCACACCCTCAGCGCCGCCCCCTCCGGCGGACTCATCGGCACCCCGAACGCCCGCCGCGACTTCAACGGCACCAACGTGCTCTACGGCGTTGCCGGGGACGGCAACGTCTACGAGAACTGGCACCAGCCGGGCAGCTGGTCCGGTTGGGAGCTCGGTTGGGCCCCCGGCGGCCGGCCGGCCCGCTTCGTCAACATCTGACACCCACGCAACTCCCCGGGGGGGGGGGCGCGGGAGCGGCGCGGGTCGCGCGGGGTGGAGCGGGGGGCCGCGCGCGGCCCGCGCG
>NZ_JBHWGD010000068.1:41358-43156 GCF_042733235.1 Kitasatospora sp. NPDC059722 | reverse complement strand
ACCCGGCCCACCCCACATCCCACTAATACCACTACGTTACCGACACCCGACGCCCACCTTATCGTCCGCCCCCCCGACCCTGGCGGGGGCGGCCCCCCCCGGCCCGCCCCGGCAAGGGCCTTGCTCCTCACCGCAACCGGCCCGCCGGATCCCCCACTGCCTCGTAGTACACCTCCCGCGACCGCCGGGTCCGCCGCACGAGCCCGCCCCGGTGGAGCGCCTGCAGGTGGTACGAAACCGTGCTCGGGCTGAGGCCCACGCGCGAGGCCACGTCGGCCGTCGTCCGCGCCCGCGTCAGCTCCGCGAGGATCGACGAGCGCGATCCGCCCAGCCGCTCCCCGGCCTCCCGCGCCAGGCCGAGCGCCGGGTAGACCACGACGGGCGTCCGTCTCCCCGCCGCAGGGTCGAAGGACAGCATCAGCCCCGGCGGAAAGGCGCCCGGCACGAAGATGACGCCAGGCCCGGTGATCCGCAACCCCGGCTGCCGGTCCGGACGACCGGGCCGTCGCACGGACAACGTCCCGTCGTGCCAGCCCACTTCGGGGTGCAGACCGGCGACCATCCCGCCCAGCCCGAGCCCCGCCGTGAGCTCCCCCCGGCGGGCGATGTCGTGCTCCAGCCGCGCGGAGAGCCCCGCCCAGTGAGGCCCGAGGACACCTGACCAGAACGCGCCCAACTCCCCCGCCAGCCGCTCCGCGAAGCCGTCCTCCCCGCGGTCCAGCGCGTCCAGCACGAGGGCGCGCGGCCTGCGGGCCGGAATCCCGAGGTCCGCGAGCCCGGACAGCACCAGCCCCATCTCCGCCCGGACCCGCTCGACCGGCGCGGTGGCCACCAGGTGCAACTCGTCCTCGACGGCCGACCGGTAGGCCGCCGGCTCCGGCGTCAGGAAGTCGGGCGTGTAGCCGTCCGCACTGATCGCCAGCGCGGCGAGCAACCCCAGCCGCCGCCCGACGATGACGTCCCGCGCCCGCAGCCGCCACTCGTACGGCACCGCGCGAGGCTGCCGCCCGAGGGCGAAGAGCAGGTGCATGGCCTGGTAGAGCGGCGACACGGCGAAACGCGTGCGCGCCACCGCGGCCGCCGAGAGTTCGATCCGGATCACGTGATTCCCCCTTTTACGCGTGATCGTCTTCGAATTGTTTCGAATGATTCGACCGGCGATCCGTCATCCGATTTCCTGGTCTCACGGCCGGACGACGAAGCCCGAACGGCCGGAAATCCGGACAAAGAAATGCCGTCCGTCAAAACCGTCCGAAAGGAACGTTCCATGAAGCGTCTGAAGGCAGCCCTCGGCATCGGCGCCGCCACCCTCGCCGCCAGCGCCTCCATGCTCGCCGGCGCGGGCACCGCCCACGCCGACACCGTCCTGGACTGTGCGGACGGGTACGTCTGCATCTACAGCGAGGGCATCGACAGCACGACCGTCACCAACCGCTACTACAACTACGGGACGTACAACCTCTCCAACCAGTACAACAACCACTGGGTCTTCAACCACCAGACCGGCGGCGCCCACGTCGCGCTGTGCTACGGCTACAACGGCACCAACTGCCTGCCCGCCACGGGGCCGGGCTGGCAGTTCGTGAACCTCACCCCCATCAACTCGATCGTCGTCTCCCCGTAATACCGAACTCGACCGCACCGTAGAGTTCAACGACGAATCAAGAATCATCGAACCGGGCGCGCGGGGGGCGGGGGCGCCCCCCCCCGCCGAAAGACGGAGAGCAGAGGGCGAGTCGTAGCAACGAAGAGCACACACACAGACGTCAGAAACACAGCAGCACGCGCAGACCCCACA
>NZ_JBHWGD010000068.1:35102-41348 GCF_042733235.1 Kitasatospora sp. NPDC059722 | reverse complement strand
AAAAAACCCCAACTCCCCCCAACTTATTTTAAAACCCAAAAAAAAAAAAACACCCCCCGGCCCGCCCTGCCCCCCCCCCCCCGCCCGGCACAACCCGGGCGGCTCTCGTCTTTCGACCCTAAACGAACCCGCCTTACCGAACACTTACCAATCGCTCGCGCCCGGCCCTCGTATCACCACCCCCACGCCCACCGTCTAGGCTCGGGGACGATCGAACGAAGGACCGAAGGGAAGCACGTGGGCAGCTGGGAGCGCGCGCTGGACGCGGCCGGGATCGACGACCCCGGACTGCGCGGCGACTACGGCCGGCAGCGCGAGCAGGTCACCGCCTACCGCCGCGAGGCCGCCCTCGCCGCCGGGCTGCTGCTGCCGCCCCGGCTGGTGCCGCACGTGATCGCCGCCACCGCCTTCATGCACCGCACCGACACCCTCCTCGACAGCGGCCCGGTCGACGAGCGGCGGCCGGCCTACGCGCGCTGGGAGCAGGAGGTCGTCGAAGGACTCGCGACCGGCCGGACGGACAACCCCGAGCTGCGCCCGTTGCTCGCCTCCGCCGCCGCGCGTCCCGTCCTGCGCGAGCGCATCCCCGGCCATCTCGCCGGAGCCCTCGCGGACCTCGACTTCACCGGCTTCGCGACCGAGTCCGACTACCAGGCCTACCTCGACGGCTACGCACTGCCCGCGTTCATGGTGGTCGCCGCGCTGCTCGGCCCCGATGGCGACCAGAGCGCCTACGAGGCCGCCTGCCGCGTCTTCATCGACGCGAGCCAGCGCCTCGACTTCGTCAGCGACCTCGCCGAGGACCTCGCCGACGGCCGTCTGACGATCCCCGCCGACACTCTCGACAGGCACGGCGTCACCCGCGCCGACCTCGAACAGGGCCGCGACACACCGGCCTTCCGCGCCCTGGTCGCCGAGCAGCTCGACCAGGTCGACCGCACCCTCGCCGCCGCCCGCACGGTGGTCGACCTGGCCCCGCCGGCCCACCGGCCGATGGTCCGCTGCATGGTCGGCCTGGAGGCCCTCACCAGCGCCACCGCCCGCGCCGACGTCCCCGCTCTGCTCCGCCGGTCCGCCGGCCCGTCCAAGCTCGGCGCCCTGCACCTCCTGGCCCGCGAGTACCTGCGGGCCCGCCGCGTGGCGCGCTGACGGCAGGGGGGGCGACGCCCGGCCCCCGCCCGAGCGGGCGAGGGCCGGAGGGGGGTCGCCGGTCAGCAGGTGGGCACGTCCGGCAACCAGGCCGGGCCCTGGAGGTAGATGTTGCTGATCCAACCGTGGTAGTCCGGCAGGTAGGACCACGCGTCGTTGGTGTAGCCCTCCGCCGTCACCGACTCACCGTGGGTCTGGCACTGGACGCGCACGGCCGTCGGGCCGGGCAGGACGGCGACCGGCGGGCCCGAAGTGCCAGGCGTCGGGCGGATGTTGACGCCGTTGCTCCAGGTCTGGTGGTTGGTGGTGGCCGCCGTGCCGGGGTCGTAGCGGACGGCGCCCGCGTAGTCGGCCATGTTGTGGCTGGTCAGGTCGGACACCATGATGTGCGTGTCCGACTCCCGCGCCTCGACGATCTTGCCGCCGCCCAGATAGATCGCCACGTGGTGGACCCACGACGTGCCCCAGAAGACGAGGTCGCCGGGCTTCAGCACACCGGTGTCGGTGCCCAGGCGCTGCCCGGGGAGCTGGAACTCCTCGGCGGCGTCCTTCTGCCCGACGACGTCCGAGCCCGCGGCCTTGTACCAGGCCCAGCGGATGAACCCGGAGCAGTCGTAGCCCTGCCGGTAGGGATCGTTCTTGGACCGCTCGGGGTCGCTCGGGTCGACGCTGCCGTACGTGGCGCCCGGGGTCGGGCCGTGGCCGCCGCCCCACGTGTACCAGGTGCCGGCGGCGACCTCGTCGCACGCGGCGGCGATGGCGCGGGCGGCGCCGTCGGATATCGGGGTGCCGCCCAGCCCGCACGCGGCGGTGGTGTCGGCGCGGGCCGGAGCGGCGAGGGTGATCGCGCTCAGGAGCCCGGCCAGGAGGGCAAGCAGCAGGCCTGCCACGGGAGTTCTACGGTGGTTCGCTCGCAAGGAAGGTCCCCTCTTCATGGAGGTGCGACGGAACGGGCGGCGGGCCGCTCAAGGGAGGAAGCACCCGGCCGTGCGGCCGTCCCCCGTACACCCCCATGGCCGCACGACATCTGACGCATCGTCGGACACCGAATGCGGTCGCGGACCGCCGCCCATGCCCCGAGCCTGCCCACCCGACCCGGCAACCGTCCACCCGCCACCGGTCGCCCATCCCATCGGGAAACGGGAAACCTTCCGGGAAACCGCGGCCGACCTGCCTCGACGAGCCCCGGTCAACACCCCGCCCGGTACGGCTCCCCCGGCAGCAGCGCCGCCCACCGCGCCGCGTCGACCGGTCCGAGCAGCCCGCAGATCGCGGCCGAGCGCGCACCGGTGTCCTGGTTCCAGAACCGCACCGTCCCGTCGCTGCCGCCGCTCGCCAGCGAGCGCCCGTCCGGGCCGAAGTCGACCGACCAGACGGCGTTCCCGTGCCCGGCCAGCGCGGCGACCGGCGCGCCCGCCCGCGCGTCCCAGGTCCGGACCGTCCCGTCGTTCCCCCCGCTCGCCACCGTCCGCCCGTCCGGCGAGAACGCGACCGCCCGCACCGCCCCCGTGTGCCCGGCGAGCGTCGCCAGCGGCCGTCGCTCACTGGCGTCCCACAGCCGGACGGACCCGTCGTTGCCGCCGCTCACGAGCGTCCGTCCGTCCGGCGAGAACGCGAGTCCGCGCACGGCCCCCGTGTGCCCGGTCAGCGTGCCGACCGGGCGCAGCTCACCGACGTCCCACAGCCGCACCGTGAGGTCGTCGCTCCCCGAGGCGAGCGTGCGCCCGTCCGGGGCGAAGGCGACGGCGTTGACGAAGTCCGTGTGCCCGATCAGCACTCCCTCGGCCCGCTGCCAGGGCACGTTCCAGAGGCGGACGGTACGGTCCTCGCCCGCCGAGGCGAGCAGCCGCCCGTCCGGGCCGAACGCCACCGCGAAGACCGAGCCCTGGTGCCCGGTGAACGCCGCCACCTGGCTCCGCGCGGCCACGTCCCACAGCCGGACCGTCGAATCGGCGCCGGCCGAGGCCAGCAGCCGCCCGTCCGGGCTGAACGCCACGCCCAGCACCTGACCGCCGTGCCCGGTGAGCACCCCGGTCTGCCGCCGCGTCGCGACGTCCCACAGCCGCACCGTCCCGTCCGCACCCGCCGACGCGACCGTCCGCCCGTCCGGGCTGAACACCGCCCGCCACACCTCCGCGAACGGATGGGCGACGAGTGCCGCCGCCCCCAGGTCCCACAGCACCACCGACTGGTCGAACCCGGCCGTGGCCAGCAGCGTGCCGTCCCGGCCGGCCGCGACGCCGAGGACGTAGTCGGTGTGGCCCGCGAGCGTCGCGGTCACCCGCCGCCCGGCGACGTCCCACAGCCGCACCGTCCCGTCCCCGCCCGCGCTCACCACGGTGGCGCCGCCGTCCAGGTACGCCACCGCGTTGACGTCGTCGCTGTGCCCGGTGAGGACCGCCGTCGTGGCGCCGCTCGCGACGTCCCACAGCCGCACGGTGCGGTCCGTCCCGGACGAGGCGACGCTCCGCCCGTCCGGGCTGAACGCGACCCCGAGCACCTGCCCGCCGTGCCCGCTCAGAACCGCCGTGGCGGCACCCGTCACGGCGTCCCACAGCCGCACCGTCCCGTCCGCGCCCGCCGACGCGACCGTCCGCCCGTCCGGTCCGGTGGCGACGGCCTGGACCTCACTCCGATGACCGGTGAGCGTCACCAGCGGCCGGGGCCCCGCCGACACGTCCCCGGTGCCCCCGATGTCCCCCTTCAGCTTCGCGCCCTCGTCCCACGCGGCCGCCGACCAGACCCGGACGACGCCGTCGGCCCCGCCCGACACCACCTCCCGTCCGTCCGCGCTGAACGCGACCGCCCGCACCGACCCGTCGTGCCCGCCCAGCACGACCGGCGAGCGCCGCCCGGCCACGTCCCACAGCCGCACCCCGTCCGAGCCCGCCGAGGCCAGCACCCGCCCGTCCGGGCTGAACGCGACACCCCTGACCGGCCCGGAATGCCCCACCAGCGTCCCGCTCGGCCGCCGGTCCGGCAGGCTCCACAGCCGCACCGTCCCGTCCGAACTCGCCGTCGCCAGCAGCTTCGCGTCGGGGCTGATCGCACACCCGTTCACCGGCCCCGTGTGCCCGACCAGCCGCCCCGCGAACGGCTGCGCCTGCGTGCTCAGCAGCGCGCTGCGCGCCTCGACGGTCGGCGCGAGCCGGAACGCCCGGTCGGCGAGCAGCATCGACGCCTCGGGCCGCCCGGCGGCGAGCCGGCCCGACTCGGCCGCCATCGCCCTGGACGTCGCCGTCCGCCCCTGGTCGACCGCCGAGGACCGCTGCTGGTAGGCGAAGGCCCCGGCGGTGAGCGTGATCACGAGCAACAGGACCAGCGAAACGATGAGTCGACGCTGCCGTCGCGCCTGCCGGCGGGCCACCCCCTGGCGCTCGTCCTCATGCTTCCGGCTCGCCCGCAGAAAGCCTGTTTGACGATCCGTCAATTCATCGTGATGGAGCGGATCATGCGCCCACTGCCAAGCCGCCGCGAGCCGCGCACCGCCATAGAGCGCGGCAGGGTCCCGTCCGTCCCGGTCCCACTCCGCAGCAGCTTCACCGAGTTGACGACGGATCAGCAGGCCGGCCCGGTCCGCCTCCACCCAGTCCCGCAGCCGCGGCCAGGCCCGTAGCAGCGCCTCGTGCGTGATCGCGACCGTCTCGCGGTCCACGGTGAGCAGCCGGGCCCGGACGAAGGCGTCCAGCACCGCCCCGCCGTCCCCGCCCACCAGCAGCGACAGCAACTCCGCTCGCGCCACCGGCCGCCGGAACTCCTCGCCCTCCGGGCCGACTTGCACCAGCCGCAGCAGGAGCTGCCGAGCGAGCTCCCGCTGCCCGGCGCCCAGCCCCGAGAACACCCGCTCGGCACTCTCCGCGACCGCGCCGTGGATGCCGCCCGTGCCCAGGTAGCCCTCCACCGTCAGGGTCCGCCCGTCGCGCCGCTGCCAGGTCGCCAACAGCGCGTGCGACAGCAGCGGCAGCACCCCGGCGCTCTCCGCCGCCCCGGCCCGCTCCCCCAGGTCGCGCAGCAACACCTCCACCAGCCCCGGTTCCAGCCCCAGCCCCGCCTCGGCCGCCGGCCGCGTGATCGACTCCCGCAGTTGCGCCCCGGCCATCGGGCCGAGCGCGAGCAGCCCGTGGCTGAGCACGGGCACGAGCTCAGGGTGGTCGAGGCACCGTCCGCAGAAGTCCGCCCGCACACCCAGCACGACGAGCGCCGCCGGGCGCACCGTCGCGAGCCCGCACAGCGTCCGGACGAACGCCCGCCGCTCCTCCTCGTCCGCACACAGAGTGAACGTTTCCTCGAACTGGTCGACGATCAGTGCCAGTCCGGCGCCCGACGGCTCCTCCCGCGCCGCCTCCTCCAGCGCCTCCCGCAGCGCGGCCAACGGGTGCGCCGTCGGCGTGCACACCGCCACCCGCCACCCCGGCCTCCCCTCGGGAGCCAGCGCCCCACCGCGCAGCGCCGGCACCAGCCCGGCCATGAGCAGCGAGGACTTCCCGGCCCCCGACGGCGCGACGAGCGCGAGCGGCCCGTGCCCGGCCCGCTCGGCCAACCGGTCGAGCAACTCGGCGAGTTCGCCGTCCCGCCCGGCGAACCAGCGCGCCTCCCCCGGCCCGAACGACGCGAGCCCCGGGTACGGACACGGCTCGTCCCCACCGTCCGTCCCTCGCTCATCGGCCCGCGGGCACTCGACCAGCCGCACCAGCGCGCCGCCCGCCCGCAGCATGTCGTCACACCGCTGCGCGAGGTCGGGCGTCGCGGGCTTGCCGCCGTTCTCGATCTTGCTCAGGTAGCCCTTGCTGTAGTGGACGAGCCGCGACATCTCCGCGAGCGAGAGCCCCCGCACCTTCCGCAACCGCCGCAACTCGGCCCCGAACTCCGGAGGCCGTCCCCATTCGCGCTCGTCGAGCTCCGACCCCACCCCTGCCCCCCAACAGGTTGACGCAACGCCATCATCATGACGGCCCGGCGGCTGCCGGCAGGCCCGAATCACCGAAACGCTGCGAAGCCCCTCCCGGGAACACGACACCGCCGGGGGGGCGGGGGGGCCCGCCCCCCCCGCGGGGGCGCGGGGGGGCCGGGGGCTTCTGGTGGGGGCGATGACCACTG
>NZ_JBHWGD010000068.1:0-35092 GCF_042733235.1 Kitasatospora sp. NPDC059722 | reverse complement strand
TCTCCGTCGCGGCCGGGGGGGGGCCCGCGGCCCCAACGCCCCCCCCTGGGGCCCCCCCCGCCCGGCCCCCCCCCCGGGGGGGGGGGGGGGCCCGCCCCCCCCCCGGGGGGGTGTCCGCGGGTCAGCGCCGCGAGCGGCGGACCGCGATCAAGCCGCCACCGAGCACCAGGAGCAGCACCGTGAGCAGCAGGGCCGGCTTCGGGCTCCGGCTACCGGTGGGCGGCAGCGGGGGCTTGGTCGTCGGGCTGGGGCTGGGCATGACCTGGACCGTGGTGGTGGTCGAGCAGTTCCCGCTCACCGCCCGCCGTGCGCCGCCGGCGCCGTTCCCACCGCTGGCGCCGGAGCAGTTGGAGCCGTCGGCGCTCAGGCGGTTCACGAGCGTCGTGCCGCCCGCGCCCGGCTTCACGGTCACGGTGTACGTGAGCGTCTCCGTCGCTCCGGGCCGGATGTCCAGCGTCCACGTCAGCCGCGGCGCGGAGTAGGCCGTCCGCCCGCTGCTGGCATGGGCGTTGGCGTCGTACCCGGCGCCGTCCAGGACCCCGGACAGGTCGTCGGTGACGACGGCGCCGAAGTACGTGCCGCCGGCCCGGTTGGTGGCGGTGACGGTGTACGTCACGGTGTCACCGGCCTTCGGGTCGGACGGGCTCGCGTGCTTGGCGAGGAGCAGGTCGTGCTTCACCGTGATCGGCTCCGTCGGGGT
Organism: Kitasatospora sp. NPDC059722; assembly: GCF_042733235.1. Lineage (NCBI taxonomy): Bacteria > Bacillati > Actinomycetota > Actinomycetes > Kitasatosporales > Streptomycetaceae > Kitasatospora > Kitasatospora sp. NPDC059722. The sequence continues at coordinate 34,392 of NZ_JBHWGD010000068.1, read as the reverse complement.
CGCCACCGCCGTGTGCGTCGGCGTCGTCGGGTCCGGACCGCCGGTCACCACCACGGTGTTGACCGGGACGGCCGTGGCGTTCGGGTCCAGCGTGCCGGTGAGCGTCCAGGAGACCGTCGCGCCGACCGGGACCTCGACGGCCGGGCAGGTCGCCAGGCCGTCCGTGACCGGGCACGGCGTCCCGTCCGCGTCGGCCGTCATCGAGGCCCCGTTCACCCCGGCGGGCACCTGGTCGGTCACGACCACGTTCCGGGCCAGCGAGGGCCCGTCGTTGGTCACCGTCACCCGCCACTGGATCTGCTGCCCGGCCACGACCGGGGAGGTCAGCAGGACCTTGGCGACGGTCAGCCGCGCCTGTGCCGAGGGCGAGCCGGACGGCGGGGCCACCGCCGTGTGCGTCGGCGTCGCCGGGTCCGGACCGCCGGTCACCACGGCCGTGTTGCCCGGGGTGCCGGTCGCGGCCGGATCGAGCGTGCCCGTCAGCGTCCAGGTCAAGGTGACGCCGACCGGGATCTCCACCGCCGGACAGGTCGCCACGCCATCCGAGATCGGGCAGGTGACACCGCCGGGCCCGGTCATCGCGGCGCCGGTCACACCCGCCGGCACCCGGTCGCTCACCACGACGCCACGCGCCACGGAGGGCCCGTCGTTCGTGACGGTCACCCGCCACTCGATCGGCGCCCCGGCCACGACCGGGCTGGTGACGAGGACCTTCGCCACGCTCAGCCGCGCCTGCGCCGAGGGCGAGGACGTCGGCGAGGCCACCGCCGTGTGGGTCGGGGTGCCCGGGTCGGGCCCGCCCGTCACGGTGGCCGTGTTGGCGGGCGTGACGGTGGCACCGGCGTCCAGCGTGCCGCTCAGAATCCACGTCCGGGTCGCGTCCACCGCGATCCCCACACCCGGGCAGGTCGCAGTGCCGTCGGCGATCGGACACGCGGTGCCGTCGTCGGCCGTCATCGAGGCGTTCGACACCCCGGTGGGCACCCGGTCGCTCACGACCACGTCACGGGCGGCGGACGGTCCGCGGTTGGTGACGGACACCTGCCACCGGACCTGCTGCCCGGGCACCACCGGATCGGTGAGCAGCACCTTCGAGACCGACAGCCGCGCGTCCGGCACCGGCCCGACGGTGGGACTCGCCACCGCCGTGTGCGCGGTCGTGCTCGGGTCCGGACCGCCCGTGACGATCACGGTGTTGGTCGGCGTGACGGTGGCGGCGGGGTCGAGCGTCCCCGTCAGGGTCCAGGTCAGCGTCACACCGACCGGGATCTCCACCGCCGGACAGGTCGCCACGCCACCGGCGATCGGGCAGTCGCTGCCGTCCTGGGCGCTCATCGACGCATTAAGCACGCCGTCCGGGACCTTGTCGGCCACGACCACGTTCCGGGCCCGCGAGGGACCGTTGTTGGTCACCGTCACCCGCCACTGGATCTGCCGGCCGGGCACCACGGCGTCCGTCGCCAGCACCTTCGACACCACCAGGCTCGCCTGCGGCTCGGGACTGCCGCTCGGGGAGGCAGTGGCGGTGTGCACCGAGGTGCTCGGGTCGGGCCCGCCCGTGACGGTCACCGAGTTGGTCGGCGTGGCCGTGGCGTTCGCGTCCAGTGTGCCGGACAACGTCCACGTCATCGTCTGCCCGGCCGGGATCTCCACCACCGGACACGTCGCCACGCCACCGCTGATCGGACAGACGGTCCCGTCCGAAGCCACCATCGAAGCGTCGTTCACACCCACCGGCACCCGGTCGGTCACGACCACGTTCCGAGCCCGCGAAGGACCGTTGTTCGTCACGCTGACCCGCCACTGGATCTGCTCCCCAGGCACCACCGGATCGGTGACCAGCACCTTGGCAACCACCAGATTCGCCTGCGGAGAAGGCGAGGACGTCGGCGAAGCCACCGCTGTGTGCGACGACGCCGTCGGATCCGGACCACCCGTCACCGTCACCGAGTTGGCCGGCGTGACGGTCGCATTCGGGTCCAGAGTGCCGGACAACGTCCACGTCATCGTCTGCCCGGCCGGGATCTCCACCGCCGGACACATCGCCACACCACCGCTGACCGGACAGACGGTCCCGTCCGAAGCCACCATCGAAGCGTCGTTCATACCCACCGGCACCCGATCACTCACCACCACGTTCCGAGCCCGCGAAGGCCCGTTGTTCGTGACCGAGACCCGCCACTGGATCTGCTGACCAGGCACCACCGGATCGGTGACCAGGACCTTCGACACCGTGAGGCTCGCCTGCGGAGAAGGCGAGTTCGACGGCGAAGCCACCGCTGTGTGCGACGACGCCGTCGGATCCGGACCACCAGTGACCGTCACCGAGTTGGTCGGCGTGGCCGTGGCGTTCGCGTCCAGTGTGCCGGACAACGTCCACGTCATCGTCTGCCCGGCCGGGATCTCCACCGCCGGACACATCGCCACACCACCGCTGACCGGACAGACGGTCCCGTCCGAAGCCACCATCGAAGCGTCGTTCATACCCACCGGCACCCGGTCGGTCACCACCACGTTCCGAGCCCGCGAAGGCCCGTTGTTCGTGACCGAGACCCGCCACTGGATCTGCTGACCAGGCACCACCGGATCGGTGACCAGGACCTTCGACACCGTGAGGCTCGCCTGCGGAGACGGGGACGAGGTCGGCGACGCGACGGCCGTGTGGGCTGTGGCCGACGGGTCCGGACCACCGGTCACCACGGCCGTATTCGCCGGCGTCGTGGTCGCGTTGGCATCCAGCGTGCCCGTCAGCGTCCAACTCGCCGAAGAACCCGCCGGGATCTCCACCGCCGGACACGTCGCCACGCCACCGCTCACCGGACAGCTGCTCCCGTCCGAAGCCACCATCGAAGCGTTGTTCACCCCCACCGGCACCCGGTCGGTCACGACCACGTTCCGAGCCCGCGAAGGCCCGTTGTTCGTCACGCTCACCCGCCACTGGATCTCCTGCCCAGGCACCACCGGGTTCGTCACCAACACCTTGGCAACCACCAGATTCGCCTGCGGAGAAGGCGAGTTCGACGGCGAAGCCACCGCCGTGTGCGAGGACGCCGTCGGATCAGGACCACCCGTCACCGTCACCGAGTTCGTCGGTGTGACCGTCGCATTCGGGTCCAGCGTCCCGCTCAGCGTGTACGACGCCGTCTGCCCGACCTCCAGCTCGATCGCCGGGCAGGTGGCGACGCCGTTGCCGATCGGGCACCTGGTGCCGTCCTCGTCCGAGACCATCATCGCGCCGGACACCCCGTCCGGGACCCGGTCCGCGACCACGACGTTCCGCGCGCGGGACGGCCCGTTGTTCGTCACCGACACCCGCCACTGGACCGTCTGCCCCGGCACCACCGGGTTCGTCACCAGCACCTTGGTCACCGAGAGCCGTGCCTGCGGCGACGGCGTCCCGGTCGGGCTGGCGACCGCCGTGTGGGCCGACGTGCTCGGGTCCGGGCCTCCGGTCACGACGGCCGTGTTGCCGGGCACGGTGGTGGTGTCCTGGGCCAGGGTTCCCGAGAGCGTGTAGGTGACGGTCTCGCCGACCGGGATCTCGACCCCCGGACAGGTCGCCACGCCACCGGCGACCGGGCAGGCCGTCTTCGTCGCGTCCGGCGAGAGCGAGGCGCCGACGACTCCGTCCGGGAACCGGTCGCTGACCACCACGTTCCGGGCCTGGCTCGGGCCGTTGTTGGTGACGCTGATCCGCCAGGCGATCGGCTGCCCCGGCACCACCGGGTTCGTCACCAGCGCCTTCGACACGGACAGACTCGCCCGCGGCTCTACCGTATCGCTGGCCTGCGCTGTCGCGGTGTGCGCCGTGGCCGTCGGGTCGGGTCCGCCGGTGACGGTCGCGACGTTGACCGGGGTGCTGGTCGCCACCGGGTCGAGCGTGCCGGTGAGGGTGTAGGAGACGGTCCCGCCGGCCGGGATCTCGACGGCCGGGCAGGTCGCCGTCCCGCCGGTGACCGGGCAGGCCGAGCCGTCGGCGTCCGCGATCATGCCCGCACCGTTCACCATCGCCGGGATCGTGTCGGAGACGACCACGTTCCGGGCCCGCGACGGACCCCGGTTGGTCACCGTCACCCGCCACTGGATCTGCTGCCCGGGCACCACCGGGTTGGTCAGCAGCACCTTGGCGATGCCCAGGTTCGCCTGCGGCGTGGGCGAGTCGGACGGCGAAGCCACCGCCGTGTGCGCGGACGCGGTCGGATCAGGACCACCGGTCACCACCACCGTGTTCGTCGGCGTGACCGTCGCGTCCGGCGCCAGCGTCCCGGTCAGGGTGTACGAGGCCGTCTGGCCGACCTCCAGCCCGATCGCCGCGCAGGTCGCCGTTCCGCCCGCGACCGGGCACGTGCTCGCGTCGGCGTCCGACTGGAGGACGGCGTTGTTCACCCCGTCCGGGATCCGGTCCGTGATGACGACGTCGCGCGCCCGGGACGGGCCGTTGTTGGTCACCGTCACCCGCCACTGGATCTTCTCGCCCGGCACCACGGGATCGGTCAGCAGCGCCTTGGCCACCGTCAGACTGGCCTGCGGTGACGGCGAGTCGGACGGCGACGCCACCGCCGTGTGCGTCGGCGTGGCCGGATCCGGCCCGCCGGTCACCACCGCCGTGTTCGTCGGCGTCACGGTCGCGTCCTGCACGAGCGTGCCGCTCAGCGTGTAGGTCCGCGTCTCACCGACGGCGAGCTCGATCGCCGGGCAGGTGGCCGTCCCGTTCGCGATCGGGCAGACCGTCCCGTCGGCGGAAGTCATGCTCGGACCGCTGACACCGTCCGGGACGCGGTCGGCGACCACGACGTTCCGCGCACGCGACGGCCCGTTGTTCGTGACGGACACCCGCCACTGGATCTGCTGCCCGGGCACCACCGGATCCGTCACCAGCACCTTCGACACACTCAGACTCGCCTGCACCGACGGCGAGTTGGACGGCGAAGCCACCGCCGTGTGCGTGGAAGCCATCGGGTCCGGGCCGCCCGTCACCGTCACCGTGTTGGTCGGCGTGGCCGTGGCATCCTGCGCCAGCGTGCCCGTGAGCGTCCAGGTCAGCGTCTGCCCGGCCGGGATCTCCACCGCCGGACACGTCGCCGCGCCGCCGCTGATCGGACAGGCGGACCCGTCCGCATCCGCCTTCATCGAGGCGCCGTTCACACCTGCGGGCACCTGGTCCATCACCACGACGTTCCGCGCCCGCGAAGGACCGTTGTTCGTGACGGACACCCGCCACTGGATCTGCTGCCCGGGCACCACCGGATCCGTCAGCAGCACCTTCGACACGGAGAGCCGCGCCTGCGGAGTCGGGGACGAGGTCGGCGAGGCCACTGCCGTCCGCGAGGACGCCGACGGATCGGGCCCGCCCGTCACCGTCACCGTGTTCGTCGGCGTGACCGTCGCGTCCGGCTCCAGCGTGCCGGTCAGCGTCCAGCTCGCCGAGGACCCCGCCGGGATCTCGACGGCCGGGCAGGTCGCCGTCACGTTCGCGATCGGGCACGCGGTGCCGTCCGCCGCCGTCATGCTCGCGTCCCGGACACCGGCCGGCACCTGGTCGGTGACGACGACGTTCCGCGCCCGCGAGGGCCCGTTGTTGGTCACCGTCACCCGCCACTGGATCTGTTGCCCCGGCACCACCGGATCCGTCAACAACACCTTGGCCACGACCAGATTCGCCTGCGGAGAAGGCGAGTTCGACGGCGAAGCCACCGCCGTGTGCGAGGAAGCCGTCGGATCCGGACCACCCGTCACCGTCACCGAGTTGGCCGGCGTCGTGGTCGCATTGGGATCCAACGTCCCGGTCAAGGTCCAGTTCATCGAGCCACCGGCCGCGATCTCGACCGCCGGGCAGGTCGCCGTGCCGCCGCCGATCGGACAGACGGTCCCGTCCTGGGCTGTCATCGACGCGTTCAGCACACCGCCCGGGACCTTGTCGGTCACGACCACGTTCCGCGCCCGCGAAGGGCCGTTGTTCGTCACCGTCACCCGCCACCGGATCTGCTGCCCCGGCACCACCGGATCCGTCACCAGCACTTTGGAGACCGTCAGGTTCGCCTGCGGCGAAGGCGAGTTGGACGGAGACGCCACCGCCGTATGCGTGGAAGCCGTCGGGTCCGGGCCACCGGTGACCGTCACCGAGTTGGTCGGCGTGGCCGTCGCGTTGGCGTCCAGCGTGCCACTCAGCGTCCACGTCACCGTCTGCCCGACCGGGATCTCCACCGCCGGACAGGACGCCACACCGCCGCTGATCGGACAGACGGTCCCGTCCGACGCCGTCATGCCCGCACCGGACACTCCGTTCGGAACCGTGTCGGTGACGACGACGTTCCGGGCACGAGAGGGCCCGTTGTTGGTGACGCTCACCCGCCACTGAATCTGCTGCCCGGGAACCACCGGATCCGTCAGCAACACCTTCGACACACTCAGACTCGCCTGCACCGACGGCGAGCTGGACGGCGAAGCCACCGCCGTATGCGTGGAAGCCATCGGGTCCGGGCCGCCCGTCACCGTCACCGAGTTGGCCGGCGTGGCCGTGGCGTCGGAGGCGAGCGTGCCCGTCAGCGTCCACATCACCGTCTGCCCGACCGGGATCTCCATCACCGGACACGTCGCCACACCACCGCTGATCGGGCAGTTCGTCCCATCCGCATCCGCCCGCATCGAGGCGTCGTTCACACCGGACGGCACCTGATCGCTCACAACCACGTTCCGGGCCCGCGAAGGACCGTTGTTCGTGACCGAGACCCGCCACTGGATCTCCTGCCCGGGCACCACCGGGTTGGTCAGCAGCACCTTCGACACCGACAGATTTGCCTGCGGAGACGGCGAGTTGGACGGCGAAGCGACAGCCGTGTGCGAAGACGCCGACGGATCAGGACCACCCGTCACCGTCACCCCGTTCGTCGGCGTGATGGTCGCGTTGGAGTCCAATGTGCCGGACACGGTCCAGCTCATCGAGTCACCGGCCGCGATCTCCACCGCAGGACAGGTCGCCGTGCCGCCGCTGATCGGGCAGGCGGTGCCATCAGCCGCCGTCATCGAGGCGTTGCCGACACCCGCCGGCACCTGGTCGGTGACGACCACGTTCCGCGCCCGCGAGGGCCCAGTATTGGTCACCGTTACCCGCCACTGGATTTGCTGCCCCGGCACCACCGGGTTCGTCAGCAGCACCTTCGACACCGACAGATTCGCCTGCGGAGACGGCGAGCCGGACGGCGAAGCCACCGCCGTATGCGTGGAAGCCGTCGGATCCGGACCACCCGTCACCGTCACCGAGTTGGCCGGCGTGGTGGTCGCATTGGCGTCCAGTGTGCCACTCAGCGTCCACGTCACCGTCTGGCCGGCCGGAATCTCCACCGCCGGACACGTCGCCGTCCCGCTCGCGATCGGGCACGGGGCATTGTCGGCGTCCGCCTTCATGCTCGCACCGGACACCCCGCTCGGCACGGTGTCGGTCACGACCACGTTCCGCGCCCGCGACGGACCGTTGTTCCTCACCGTCACCCGCCACTGGATCTGCTGCCCCGGCACCACCGGGTTCGTCAGCAGCACCTTCGACACCGACAGATTCGCCTGCGGAGACGGCGAGTTGGACGGCGACGCAACCGCCGTGTGCGTGGACGCCGTCGGATCCGGACCACCCGTCACCGTCACCGTGTTCGCTGGCGTGGAAGCCGTGTCGGAGGCGAGCGTCCCGGTCAACGTCCAGGTGAGTGTCCTACCCGCCGGAATCTCCACCGCCGGACAGGTCGCCGTCCCGCTCGCGATCGGGCAGGACGTCCCGTCAGCGTCGGCGCGCATCGAGGCGTCGTTCACACCGGACGGCACCTGGTCGGTCACCACGACGTTCCGCGCCCGCGAGGGACCGTTGTTCGTGACGCTCACCCGCCACTGGATCTCCTGCCCGGGCACCACCGGGTTCGTCACCAATGCCTTCGACACGGTCAGGTTCGCCTGCGGAGACGGCGAGGACCTCGGCGACGCAACCGCCGTGTGTGTGGAAGCCGTCGGATCCGGGCCACCTGTGACCATCACCGTGTTCGTCGGCGTGACGGTCGCATTCGGGTCGAGCGTGCCGGACAGCGTCCACGTCAGCGTCTGCCCGACCGGGATCTCGACCGCCGGACACGTCGCCAGGCCATGGGCGATCGGACAGTCGGTCCCATCCGAAGCCGCCATCGAAGCGCTGTTCACACCCGCCGGCACCTGATCCGTCACCACGACGTTCCGCGCCCGCGAGGGACCGTTGTTCGTGACGCTCACCCGCCACTGCACCTGCTGGCCGGGCACCACCGGGTCGGTGACCAGCACCTTCGACACCGTGAGGCTCGCCCGCGCCATCGGGGACGACGTCGGCGACGCGACGGCGGTGTGCGCGGTGGTCGACGGGTCGGGCCCACCGGTCACCACGGCCGTGTTCGACGGCGTCGTGGTCGCGTTGGCGTCCAGCGTGCCGGACAGCGTCCACGTCGACGTCTGCCCGACCGGGATCTCCACAGCCGGACACGTCGCCACATCACCGCTGATCGGACAGGTGGACCCATCTGACGCCGTCATGGAAGCGTTGTCCACGCCCGACAGCACCCGGTCGCTCACGACCACGTTCCGAGCCCGCGAAGGACCGTTGTTCGTCACGCTGACCCGCCACTGAATCTGCTGCCCGGGCACCACCGGATCCGTCAGCAGCACCTTCGAGACGGTCAGACTGGCCTGCTGGGAAGGCGAGCCGGACGGCGAAGCCACCGCCGTGTGCGTGGACGCCGTCGGATCCGGACCACCCGTCACCGTCACCGAGTTCGCGGGTGTGGTCGTCGCGTCGGAGGCGAGCGTGCCCGTCAGCGTCCACGTCACCGTCTGCCCTGCCGGGATCTCCACCGCCGGACACGTCGCCGTACCGCCGGCGATCGGGCAGTTGGCGCCGTCAGCGTCGGCGTGCATCGAGGCGTCGTTCACACCGGACGGCACCTGGTCGGTCACCACGACGTTCCGCGCCCGCGAGGGGCCGTTGTTCGTCACGCTGACCCGCCACTGGATCTGCCGGCCAGGCACGACCGGGTTGGTCACCAACACCTTGGCCACGGTCAGGTTCGCCTGCAGCGACGGCGAGTTCGACGGCGAAGCCACCGCCGTGTGCGAGGACGCCGACGGATCAGGACCACCGGTGACCGTCACCGAGTTCGTCGGCGTGGCCGTGGCGTCGGAGGCGAGTGTGCCCGTCAGCGTCCACGCCACCGTCTGCCCTGCCGGGATCTCCACCGCCGGACACGTCGCCAGGCCCTTGGCGATCGGACAGGCAGTCCCATCGGACGCCGTCATGCTCGGGTTGTTCACACCCGCCGGCACCTGATCCGTCACCACGACGTTCCGGGCCCGCGAAGGACCGCTGTTCGTCACGCTCACCCGCCACTGGACCTGCTGCCCCGGCACCACCGGATTCGTCAGCAACACCTTCGACACGGTCAGATTCGCCTGCGGAGACGGGGACGCGGTCGGCGAAGCCACGGCGGTGTGTGCTGTGGCTGACGGGTCCGGGCCACCGGTGACGACGGCGGTGTTGGTCGGCGTCGTTGTCGCGTTGGCGTCCAGCGTGCCACTCAGCGTCCACGTCGACGTCTGGCCGGCCGGGATCTCCACCGCCGGACACGTCGCCACACCACCGCTGATCGGACAGACGGTCCCATCCGAAGCCATCATCGAAGCGCCGCTCACACCCGCCGGCACCTGATCCGTCACCACGACGTTCCGCGCCCGCGAAGGACCGTTGTTCGTCACGCTGACCCGCCACTGGATCTGCTGCCCCGGCACCACCGGGTCGGTGAGCAGCACCTTGGCCACGGTCAGGCTCGCCTGCGGAGACGGCGAGGACGTCGGAGAAGCCACCGCCGTGTGCGAGGACGCCGACGGGTCCGGACCACCCGTCACCGTCACCGAGTTCGTCGGCGTGGCCGTCGCGTCGGAGGCGAGCGTACCGGCCAGCGTCCAGGCCGCGGACGAGCCCGCCGGGATCTCCACGGCCGGGCAGGTCGCCGTACCGCCGGCGATCGGGCAGGACGTGCCGTCGAAGGCCGTCATGCTCGGGTCGTTCACGCCGGCCGGCACGGTGTCCGTGACGACGACGTTGCGTGCCCGCGAGGGGCCGTTGTTGGTGACGGTCACCCGCCACTGGATCTCCCGGCCGGGGATCACCGGGTCGGTGAGCAATGTCTTGGAGACGACGAGGTTGGCCTGTGGCGTCGGGGAGGAGGACGGCGAGGCGACCGCCGTGCGGGCCGTGGCCGAGGGGTCGGGTCCGCCGGTGACCACGGCCGTGTTGGTCGGCGTCGTTGTCGCGTTGGCGTCCAGCGTGCCGGTCAACGTCCAGGTCGGTGTCTGCCCGGCCGGGATCTCCACAGCCGGACACGTCGCCACACCACCGCTGATCGGACAGACGGTCCCATCGGCGTCCGCTGCCATCGAGGCGCTGTTGACGCTCGCCGGCACCTGATCCGTCACCACGACGTTCCGCGCCCGCGAAGGACCGCTGTTCGTCACGCTCACCCGCCACTGGATCTGCTGCCCCGGAACCACCGGGCTCGTCAACAGCACCTTCGAGATGCTCAGCCCCGCCTGCGGCGTGGGCGTGGCGGTCGGCGACGCGACCGCCGTGTGGCTGGAGGCGGTCGGGTCGGGCCCACCGGTGACGGTCACGCCGTTGGGCGGGGTGGCCGTCGCGTTGGGGTCGAGCGTGCCGGAGAGCGTCCACGTCATTGTCTGCCCGGCCGGGATCTCCACGGCCGGACACGTCGCCACACCAGCGCTGATCGGGCAGGCAGTCCCGTCCGACGCCGTCATCGAAGCCCCGCTCACACCGGACGGCACCTGGTCCGTCACCACGACGTTCCGCGCCCGCGAAGGCCCGCTGTTCGTCACGCTGACCCGCCACTGGATCTGCTGCCCCGGCACCACCGGGTTGGTGACCAGCACCTTCGAGACGGTCAGATTCGCCTGCGGAGAGGGCGAGTTGGAGGGTGAGGCGACGGCCGTGTGCGTGGACGCCGTCGGATCCGGACCGCCCGTGACCGTCACCAAGTTGGTCGGCGTGGCCGTCGCGTCGGAGGCGAGCGTCCCGGTCAGCGTCCAGGTCAGGGTCTGCCCGGCCGGGATCTCCACCGCCGGGCAGGTGGCAACCCCGTTGGCGATCGGACAGTTGCTCCCATCGGCGTCGGCCCGCATCGAGGCGTCGTTCACACCGGAAGGCACCTGGTCGGTCACCACGACGTTCCGCGCCCGCGACGGACCGCTGTTCGTCACGCTCACCCGCCACTGGACCTGCTGCCCCGGCACCACCGGATTCGTCAACAGCACCTTCGACACCGACAGGTTCGCCTGCGGAATCGGCGACGACGACGGCGAAGCCACCGCCGTGTGCGAGGACGCCGACGGATCCGGACCGCCCGCCACCGTCACCGAGTTGGTCGGCGTGACCGTCGCGTTGGGGTCGAGCGTGCCGCTCAGCGTCCAACTTGCCGAGGATCCTGCCGGGATCTCCACGGCCGGACACGTCGCCACACCACCGCTGATCGGGCAGGCAGTCCCGTCCGACGCCGTCATCGAAGCCCCGCTCACACCCGCCGGCACCTGGTCCGTCACCACGACGTTCCGCGCCCGCGACGGACCGCTGTTCGCCACGCTCACCCGCCACTGGACCTGCTGCCCCGGCACCACCGGATTCGTCAACAACACCTTCGACACCGACAGATTCGCTTGCGGAGTCGGCGACGACGACGGCGAGGCCACCGCCGTGTGCGAGGACGCCGACGGGTCCGGACCGCCCGTCACCGTCACCGAGTTGGTCGGCGTGGTCGTCGCGTTGGCGTCCAACGTGCCGGTCAGCGTCCACGTCCGCGCCTGGCCGGCCGGAATCTCCACCGCCGGGCAGGTCGCGACGCCGCTCGCAATCGGGCATTGCGTGCCACCCGGAGCCGTCATCGTCGGGTTGTCGACCCCGGCCGGGATCGTGTCGGTGACCACGACGTTCCGGGCCCGGGACGGGCCCGCGTTGAAGACGTTGATCTGCCACTGGATCTGCTGCCCGGGCACCACCGGGTTCGTGACCAGCGTCTTGCTGACCTGGAGGGCGGCCTCCGGCGCGGGCGTGGCGGTCGGCGAGGCCACCGCCGTGCGCGTGGAGGCGGACGGGTCGGGACCGCCCGTCACGGTCACCGAGTTGGTCGGCGTCGTGGTCGCGTTGGGGTCGAGCGTCCCGTTCAGGGTCCAGCTCGGCGACGAACCGGCCGGGATCTCCACCGCCGGACAGGTCGCGACACCGCCACTGATCGGGCAACTGGTGCCGTCCGCGTCGGCCTTCATCAATGCGCCGGTGACACCCGCCGGAACGGTGTCCGTGACGACGACGTTGCGCGCCCGCGACGGGCCGTTGTTGGTCACCGTCACCCGCCACTGGATCGGCGCACCGGGCACGACCGGGCTGGTGAGCAGCGCCTTGGAGACGGTCAGATTCGCCTGCGGCGTCGGGGAGGAGGACGGCGAGGCGACGGCCGTGCGGGCCGTGGCGGACGGATCGGGACCGCCGGTGACGACGGCCGTGTTCGTGGGGGTCGTGGTCGCGTTCGGGTCCAGCGTGCCGCTCAGTGTCCAGGTGGCGGACGACCCGGCCGGGATCTCCACCGCCGGGCACGTGGCGACACCGTTGCCGATCGGACAGGTGGTCCCGTCGGACGCCGCCATCGAGGCGTTGCTCACGCCCACGGGCACCTGGTCCGTCACGACGACGTTCCGCGCCCGTGAAGGCCCGTTGTTCGTGACCGTCACCCGCCACTGGATCTGTGCGCCCGGCACGACCGGGCTGGTCAGCAGCGTCTTCGAGATGGTGAGGTTGGCCTGCGGGCTGGGCGTGGCGGTCGGCGAGGCGACGGCGGTGCGCGTGGAAGCGGACGGGTCGGGACCGCCGGTGACGGTCGCCGAGTTGGTCGGTGTGGTGGTCGCGTCGGAGGACAGCGTGCCGCTCAGGGTCCAGCTGGCGGTGGCGTTCACCGGGATCTCGACGGCGGGACAGGTCGCCGTGCCGTTGGTGATCGTGCAGGAGCCGCTGTCCTGGTCGTTGACCATGGCGGCGCCGGACACCCCGGTCGGGACCTGGTCCGTGACGACGACGTTGCGGGCCCGGGAGGGGCCGTTGTTGGTGACCTTCACCTGCCACGTGATCTGCTGCCCGGGGATCACCGGGCTGGTCAGGAGGGTCTTGGAGACCACCAGGTTCGCCTGGCCGCCCGGCGGGATGGGGTTGGCGGTGCTGGTGCACTTCGGCGAGCAGTTCGGGTCGGTGGCGCCGCTCGGCGGGGTGACGGTGGCCCGGTTGTCCAGCGAGCCGTTCGCGTCCGACGGCACCGTACCGGTCAGCGTGTAGGTCACCTGGCCGCCCGCCGGGATGTCGACCGTCGTGTCGATGTCGCCCGTGCCGGAGGGGGTGCTGCCACAGCTGCTGCCGCCGGAGGCCTTGCACGTCCAGGTGAAGGCCTGGATCGCGTTGGGCAGCTTGTCCTTGACCGAGGTGCCGACGGCGTCCGACGGACCGTCGTTCTTCACCACGACGGTGTAGGTCAGCGGCTGCCCGGGCACGTACGGGTTCTTGTCCGGTGTCTTGGTCACCGACAGCCCCGTGGTGACCCGTCCGGGGGTGTCGGCGGTGCTGGAGCAGGTCGGGCCGCAGTTGGCGTCGGTCGTGGCGCTCGGCCTGGTCACCGTCGCGGTGTTCGAGAGCGTTCCGGTGGTGGAGGACGGGACGGTGCCGGTGACGGTGTACGTGACCCTGCCGCCGACCGCGATCGTCGCCGTCGTGTCGATGCTGCCGGTACCGCTCGCGTCTCCGCAGCTGTTGCCGGAAGCGGCCGAGCAGGTCCACGTGAAGGCGGAGAGCGCGGACGGCAGGGCGTCCCGGACCGCCGCGTTGACGGCGGGCGCCGGGCCCGCGTTGCTCACCACGACGGTGTAGGTCAGCGCCTGCCCCGGGACGTACGTGGTCGGCGAAGCCGTCTTCTGGACGGACAGGCCGACCTGGGTCACCCACTCGATGACGATCTCGCCGTTGCCGCCGTCCGCGTAGCCGCCGCCGTCACCGATGCCGCTGCCGCTCACGTACTGGGCGTCGGTGCGGCCGCCCGAGGTGCCGCCCACGCCGTTGCCGGTGCTGTTGGTGCCGTTGGAGGTCTGCGTGTTGCCGACTCCGGTGCCCTTGTTGTAGCCGGAGCCGCCGCCGCCCATGCCGTTGGGGTCGAGGGAACCGCCGCGCTGGCAGGCACCGCCGCCGCCTCCGTAGTAGCCGCCGCCACCACCGCCGCCGCCCTCGTACAGTGCTGCGCTGGCGCCGCGGCCGCCCTGGTACTGGCTTCCGGCGCCGGTGGCCGCGCAGGCGGTCTGGGTGGCGCCCGCGCCGCCCGCGGTCTGGGTGCCGCCCCGGCCGGAGGCGGTCGGCTGGTTGTCCTGGCCGCCGTTGGTGCCGCCGCCACCACCGGCCGCCGGGGTCAGGGCGTCGGCGCCGGGCGAGGAGCCGCCGCCACCGCCGGCGATGAGCAGCGGGTTGGTGCCGTAGGCGCCGTTCCACACGGCACTCAGACCGCCGCCGCTGCCGCCGCTCGCCTGGGTCTTGCCCTGGCCGCCCGCGCCGCCGCCGCCGTACGTAGAGCTGGTGCTGTTCATCAGCCCGCCCTGCCCCACGGTGAGGGTGAGGGCCTGACCGGGCGTCACCGCCAGGGTGCCGGTGGTGTAGCCGCCGCCACCGCCGCCGTACTGGCCGGTGTAGTAGGCGCGCGGGGAGCCCGCGCCTCCGGCGCCGAAGACGCGGGCGTACACACTGCTCACGCCGGCCGGCACGGTGAAGGTCTGGTCGCCGCCGCTGTACGTGAACCGTGTGCAGTTGGTGAAGCCGCTGGACGGCGTGCACGCCACCAGGGCCCGCTGCTCCCCGGGCAGCCCCTGTGGCGCGTACGCGGGCGGGGCGGCGGCGAGCGCGAGCCCGCCCTGGGGCACGAGGCACAGCAGCGCGAGCACGCCCCGCATCGCCGTCGAGAACCGACCGCCGAGCAACGACCTCACCGGAGCCATCCGGCGTCTCCTCTCGCGACCGCGCACCTACGGGCGCAGATGTGCGGGCAACACGACAGTCACGCGAATGCACGCGTGCGCGATCAGAGATAGCCGAGGTAAAGCGCAAGTAAGGACAACCGTGGATCGTGTCATCGTATTTTCGGACCAAGATCCGCGCTTTCGGCCCACCGCCGGACACCGTTCGGCGCAGCATGCGGGCGGGGGCGGAAACGGAGGTGGGCCGGTCCGCCGGGACCGGCCCAGCACGATGAAGGAGCGTCAGCCGAAGGCCGGCACCGTGTCGAGGATCGCCAGGCGCGCGTTGGCCGTCTTGATGCTGCCGCAGAGCACCTGCGCGCCGCCGATGCGGTAGTCCTCGCCGCTGCCGGTGGCCTTGATGACGGCGCCCTGGAGGGTGTTGTACTGCTTGTCCTGGAGGTCGTCCTTGCGCAGGTCGCGGACGACGATGAGCTTGCGGACGAGGTCGCCGGCGCCCTGCTGGGTGGCGAGGGCCTTCTTCTGGTCCTCGGGCAGCTTCGCGAAGGCCGCGTCGTTCGGGGCGAAGACGGTGACGTTCTCCATCGAGTCGAAGATGTCCTTGGCCTTGGCCGTCTTGACCAGCGCGGACAGCTGCGAGAGGTCCTTGGCCTGGTCGACGGCGGTCAGCACGGGCGTGCCGCCCATCGCGTCGAGGCTGCCGGGGCCCTGACCGGGCATCGCCGCGCAGGCCTGGCCGAAGGCCTTCTCCGGCGGCGGGGGTGCGACGGCCACCGGGCCTGCCCCGCCGACGCCGACGCCGCTGCAGCCGGCGAGCGGGGCGAGGGCGAGCGCCAGGGCCGCGAGGAGGGCGGGGCGGTGGGTGCGACGGCTCATGCGGAGGTCCTCCTGGGGGGAACCGGTCGAATCGTGCCGGATACGCCCAGATGGTGACATCGCGCCGGGCCGCCGCCCGGGAGGTAGGGCCCGCACCGCACCGCCCGTCACCCGTGCGGCGCCGTCGGCCGTCAGAGGTGCTTGAAGTCCTCGATGGCCGTCCGGACCACCTGGTTCAGCTCGTCGCTGCCGGCGTGCCCGGAGTCCTCGATGATGTGGAGGCGGGCGTCCGGCCACGCCTTGGCCAGTTCCCAGGCCGTGTCCGGCGGGCCGCCCATGTCGTGCCGCCCGTGCACCAGGACGCCCGGGATGCCGGCCAGCTTGTGGGCGTCGCGCAGCAGTTGGTCGGGCTCCAGCCAGGCGCCGTTGCCGAAGAAGTGGGCGCAGATGCGGACGAACGCGATCCGGTCGTCGACCTCGCGGTTGCTGTACATGCCGGGGCTGTTGTTGGGCTCGCCCGAGATGACGGCGTCCTCCCAGGCGAGCCAGTCGGCGGCGGCCTTCTCCCGGACGGCCCGGTCGGGGTTCTCCATGAGGCGGGAGTAGGCGGCGAGCAGGCTGCGCCAGTCATCGCCGAGGGCGGCGCGCTCGTCCTCGGGGACGCCGTCGCGGAAGCGGTCCCAGGCCTCGGGCTGGAAGCGCCGGGCGCCCTGGTAGAGCCACTGGGTCTCGGCGGGCCGGGTCGTCGTGATGGCCGCGACGACGATCTGGGTGACGCGTTCGGGATGCTGCTGCGCGTAGGCGAGGAGGAGGGTCGAGCCCCAGGAGGCACCGTTGAGCAACCAGCGGTCGATGCCGAGGTGTTCGCGCAGCCGTTCCATGTCGTCGATCAGGTGCTGCGTGGTGTTGAGGCTCATGTCGGCGGCCGGGTCGCTGGCGTGCGGGGTGCTGCGGCCGCAGTTGCGCTGGTCGAAGCGGATGAAGCGGTAGCACTCCGGATCCCAGGAGCGGGCGGGCCTGCGCATCGCGCCGGCTCCGGGCCCGCCGTGGACGTTGAGGGCGGGCTTGCCCTCGGGGTTGCCGAGCTGTTCGTAGTAGATGCGGTTGCCGTCCCCGGTGTCGAGGAATCCGGTGTCGTAGGGCTCGGTCGGAGGATAGAGATCAACCATAACCGTCGAGCCTACGGCCGACGGGGGTCGAACTCATCCGATTTGTTTCCGACTTGACGGTGGATCAGGAGCGGATCAGGAGCGGCCCAGCAGGTCGTCCAGCTCGGCGGCGAAGAGCAGCGCGGGATCGAAGCCCATCCCGGTGAAGTGCCCGGCGAGCTCCAGGGACAGGACGCCGTGCAGGCGGGTCCAGAAGGACAGCGCCCGGTGCAGCACCTCGGGCGGGGCCGGGTGCCCGCCGTCCCAGGCGCGGTGGTCGGCGAGGTGGGCGTCGAACGCCGTCGCGGGCCCCTCCGGCGCGAAGGCCGTCCAGGCGTCGAGGAGGACCGCCATGATCTCGCCCGAGACGGCGGTGGTGTCGTCGGGGGCGTGGTAGCCGGGGACGGGGGTGCCGTAGATGAGGAAGTACCGGTGCGGATCCTCCAGCGCCCACGCGCGCAGCACGTGCGCCAGCCCCGGCAGGTCGGTACCCGCGGCGGCGGCCGCACCGAGGGTGTCGGCGAGTCCGCGGTAGGCGTCCCGGACGAGCTCGGTGATGAGGTCGTCCCGGCTGGCGAAGTACCGGTAGAGCGCCGGCCCGCTCACGCCCATCCGCTTGGCGATCGCGTTGAGCGAGAGCGCCGAGGCCCCGGCCGTGGCGATCTGCTCCCAGGCGTGCTGCTTGACCTCCGCCCGCACCTGCGCCCGGTACCGCTCCCGCGGGGTGTCCGCACCGGTCGTCGCCATGGCCGCCCCGCTCCCGTCGCTACACGCTGAAGGTTTCGCTAGAAGCTATCACGACCACTGTGCGCCGGCAGGCGCCACAGGATCCCTTGACCTGTCGCCCGCCGAGAGTTAGAACTTATAACGACAGCGAGTGGCTATGCCTCTCGCGATGGCCACTCACCCAATCGTTGGAGGAGCACCATGCCCAGCCTTCGCACCGCCCTGGCCGGCGCCGCCGTTGCCGCGAGCCTCCTCGGCGTCGTCGCCTCGCCCGCCTCTGCCGACTCCGCCCGGAGTTCGCTGACGTGTCGCGGAGAGGGCGTCGACCCGGGGGCCGCCGTCCGCTACCGGGCCTCGACCGTCGTGCACGCTTCGCTCGGCACCGTCTGGCGGCTGCAGACCGACGTCGAGGGCTGGCCCTCCTGGCAGGCGGCCGTCGGTTCGGCGGAGCGGCTCGACGGCGGGGTGCTGCGGCGCGGGTCGGCGTTCCACTGGACGACGCCGATCCCGCCGAACCCCGCGACCACCGCGACCGGCCTGGACATCACGTCGACCGTCCGGCAGATCCGGCCCGGCGCCTGCATCCGCTGGACCGGGCCCGCCGTCGCCGACGGGCTGCGGATCGACGGCGTGCACGTGTGGAACTTCGCGGAGGTCGACGGCGGGGTCCTCGTGGGCACGGAGGAGACCCACACCGGCGCCCAGGTCGACGCCGACGTGCCCGCCGCGACGGCGATCCTCCGGGCCGGGCTCGACGCCTGGCTGCACGACCTCAAGGCCGCGGCCGAGGCGCAGGACGACTGAGCACCCCCGGTCCGGGCCCCCGGTCCGGGCCCCCGGTCCGGGCTACGCGGCCTCGCCCGCCGCCTCGGGCCGGGGCATCAGCGCGTCCCACAGCGGCGTCGACTCGCCGCTGTCGCGGGCGCTGAACTTCTGCCAGTACGAGCTCGCC
Organism: Kitasatospora sp. NPDC059722; assembly: GCF_042733235.1. NCBI lineage: Bacteria > Bacillati > Actinomycetota > Actinomycetes > Kitasatosporales > Streptomycetaceae > Kitasatospora > Kitasatospora sp. NPDC059722. The sequence continues at coordinate 15,687 of NZ_JBHWGD010000068.1, read as the reverse complement.
CACACCGTGATCGACGTCGCACCGCGGCTCGCCGACATCCTGACCGGACTCCTCCGGGGGTACCGCGCGGGAGCGTAGGGCGGGAAGGACCTCCCGGGTACGCGCACTAGACTCACCGCGGCCGCGCCGTGGAGGGCGGTCGTACCCGTGCGTTGTGAGCGAAGGAGCGTCCGGCCGCCCATGGCTGACGAGATCGCCGTCGAGGCCCGGCCGCACCGGCCGCGGCCGGTCGAGGAAGAAGCACCCGGCGAACGCGGCCGTCGGATCGGCTCGCTCGGACTGCTCGTCGTCGGCATGCTCGCCGTGCTCGTCGGGCGGCAGGTCCTCGGTGACCGGACGGGGCCGGCGTGGCTGGAGGCGTGGGGGGCCGTGTTCGTCGCCGTCTGCGTACAGGCGCTGCCGTTCCTGCTGCTCGGCGTGGTGCTGTCGGCCGCGATCGCCGCGTTCGTCCCGGCCCGGTGGCTCGAACGGGCGTTGCCGCGCAACCCGTTGCTCGCCGTGCCGATCGCGGGCGCGGCCGGGGTCGTGCTGCCCGGCTGCGAGTGCGCGTCGGTGCCGGTGGCCGGGCGGCTGATCGCCCGTGGGGTGGCTCCGGCGGCGGCGCTGGCGTTCCTGCTCTCCTCGCCGGCCGTCAACCCGGTCGTGCTCGTGGCGACCGCCGTCGCCTTCCGGGGGCAGCCCGAGCTGGTGGCCGCGCGCTTCCTGGCCTCGCTGGCCACCGCCGTGGCGATGGGGCTGCTCTGGTCGCGGTTCGGCCGCCCGGAGTGGCTGCGGCCGAAGCCGGCGCCCGGCGGCCCGACCGGCCTGCCCGCCTTCCGGGCCTCGCTGGAGCACGACTTCCTGCACGCCGGCGGCTTCCTGGTGATCGGCGGGATGACCGCGGCCACCCTCAACGTCGCCGTGCCGCGCGGCCTGCTCGGCGACCTGGCCGGACTGCCCGGCGTCTCCGTCCTCGTACTCGCCGTGCTGGCCGTGCTGCTCGCCGTCTGCTCGGAGGCGGACGCCTTCGTCGCCGCCGGACTCACCGGCTTCTCCACCACCGCCAAGCTCGCCTTCATGGTCGTCGGGCCGATGGTCGACGCCAAGCTCATCGCCCTCCAGGCCGGCACCTTCGGCCGGGCCTTCGCGTGGCGGTTCTGCGCCGCCACGTTCGTCGTCGCCGTCACCGCGGCGTCCCTGACCGGGTGGTGGCTCCTGTGAGGCGCGAAGTCCGGGCGCTGCTGCACGTCCTGCTCGGGGCGGCGGTGCTGCACATCTCGCTCTTCAGCGAGCTGTACCTGCGGTACGTGCGCAAGGAGCTGCGGCCGTACCTGATCGCGAGCGGCCTGCTGCTCGTCGTGGTCGGGCTGGTCGGTGCGGCCGTCGCCGCACAGGAGTTGCTGCGCCCCGGTCGGCGCACCCGGGCCGAGGACGGGCACGACCACGGCACTCCCCGCACCGCGTGGCTGCTGCTCCTGCCCGTCCTCGCGATCTACCTGCTCCAGCCCCGGGCACTGGGAGCCTTCACCGCGCAGCACTCGGACAGCACCGCCGCCAAGCCCGCCGACCCCGCAGGCGGATTCGGGCCGCTGCCCGCGAACGGGCCGGTCGCCCTGCGGCTCGCCGACTTCGACGCCCGCGCCGTCTGGGACACCAGCGGTTCACTCAAGGGACGGCAGGTCCGGCTCACCGGATTCGCCACGCCCGGCCCCGGCGGCGGGAGTTGGTACCTCACCCGGCTGACCATCACCTGCTGCGCCGCCGACGCGCAGACCAGCAAGGTCGAGGTCCACGACGCCGACGCACCACCCGAGGGGACGTGGGTCGAGGTGACGGGCACGTGGCAGCCGGACGGGCGGAGCGGTGCCGTGCCCGCCCTCGCCGCGGACCGCGTCCGCCGCATCGCCGAACCGGGAGACCCGTATGAGTGAGCACCCGTCGGACCCGGCGGCACGCATGCGGCCCCGGCGCGGTGCGGCGGCCGTGCTCGCGCTCGGCGTCGTCGCCGCGCTCGCCTTCATGCCGTCCGTCCCGGACCGCCACGGCGGGCAGGCCGCACCACCCGCAGCGGACGCGCCGGCCGTCACCGTGCTCGGCGACGGCTCGACCTCCGACACCGGCCCGCAGCCCGGGCAGCCGACTCCCGTCCGGCTCGGACCGGGTGAGCGGCCGCCGCAGTTCGTCGTCTTCTCCTTCGGCTCCCCCGCCGAGGGCGACGGCCACCTCTTCTCCCGCGCCCGCGGAGCGGCCAGGGCGAACGGCGCCGACGTCACGTTCTTCCTCCGTGGCGTGGACCTGCTCCCCGCCTCCGTCCGCTGGCAGTACCAGCCGCCGCAACACGAGGTCGGCGCCGCCGCCGTCCCCTTCCCGGCCGACGGGGAGGTACGGGCCACGCTCCAGCAGGTCGGCCGCGCGTGGCTGGACGGCGACGAGATCGCCGACGGCTTCATCGGACAGTTCTGCGGGCCGAAGGGCGGCCGGGACTGGTCGACGGCCGACTGGCGGAGCGAGATCGGCCAGGGCTACTCGATGGTGAACTTCTGGAAGACCGGGACGGGCTTCGCCGACCTGCCCCCGCTGCCGTTCGACTACCAGACGGAGCTCGTCGGCGGCCGGGCGCCGTGCCTGGAGGGCCGGGAGAACCTGCTTCCCGCCGAGCAGGACGCCGGCTGGCGCTACGACGTGGGCTCGCGGGACGACACCGCGCGCTGGCCGGCGCGGACGGACGGGATCTGGGAATTCCCGCTGCTCGCCACGGACCGGACGCCGCAGGCGTACCGCAGCGCCTTCGACCGCGCCTACCGGGGCACCCGCGCACCGCTCGTCCTCGACACCGACCTGGGCTCCGGGGACGACGCCGGGCTCCAGGCCGCCGAGGCGGCGATGAAGGACCTGTGCCACCGCGACGGCGTCCGCTGCGTGTCCTTCCGGCAGCTCGCCGACTGGCTCGACGCCCAGGACCCGGCCGTCCTCGCCCGCCTCCGCACCCTCGCGCCGACGGACGCACCCGACCCGGCTGCCGTGGCGGGACGTTAGCGCACAGGGCTCACGCCCAGAGGTGCTCCCCGAGCACGGAGCCCTCCCGGGCGCCGGGCAGGACGTAGGCGACGGCGGAGGCCGTGTGGTCCAGGAACGGGTTGAGGGCGTCGCGCGCGGCGAGGCGGGTCTGGACACGGGCGAACTGGGCGGGGTCGCGCATGAAGGCGCAGAAGAGCAGGCCGCGGTCGGTGGGGCCGTCGTCGTAGCTGTAACCGCGGCGCAGCATGCGGGCGCCGCCGTCGAGGCGGGGGCTGGAGAGGCGGACGTGGGCGGTGGCGGGGATGACGTAGGAGCCGTCGGGGTTCTTGGCGTAGATGTCCGGGTCCTCGTGCTCGGTGGTGCCGGTGAGCGGGGCGCCGTCGGTCGCGCGGCGGCCCATCGCCTGGTCGCGGCGCTCCGCGGGGAGGGCGGCGAAGGCGGCGGTGTCCATGCGGATGCGGCGGTAGACGAGGACGGTGCCGTTCTCGTGCGGGCCGGGCGGGCCCCAGACCCACTGGCGGGCGGTCTCGTCGTCGGGGTTGGCCGTGCCGTCCTTGAAGCCGAAGAGGTTGCGCGGGGTGACGCCGGAGGGTGTGGGCGGCAGGAATCCGGACTGCGACCAGCGGGGCGTGGCGCCGGCGGCGTGGGTGGCCGCGGCGACGAGTTCGGCGGCGACGGCCAGGGTCCAGCGGTCGTCGGCGCACAGTTGCAGGAGCAGGTCGCCGCCGCTGCGCGCCGGGTCCAGGTGGTCTCCGGGGAAGGGCGGCAACTCCCCGAGGGCGGGCGGGACGTCGAGGCCCAGCCGGGACGCGATCGCGGGGCCCACGCCCACCAGTGACGTGAGTCGGCTCCCGGCGCCGCGGTCCAGGCGCGGGTCGGACGGCAGGCCGGAGACGGCCCCGGAGAGGACGCGGGTCAGCTCGGCGAGGACGGCGCGCAGGGCCTCCCGGTCGGCGGCCGGGGAGTTCTGGGGCAGGTCGAAGGCGAGGAGTTGGGTCGCCTCCTGCTGAGGGAACGTCAATCCTGCTTGCCGGACGCCGTGGAAGGGCGTCGGCGCGGGCGGGCGTGCCACCGGGTGGCCCGACTCGGCCTCGCCGCTCGCCAGTTGACCGGCCGCCGCTCCGACACCGGCGGCGAGCACCGCACCGGCCGCGAACAGCGCCCTGCGCCGGCCGAGCCCGGGGGCGGCATCGCGGTCCGGTTGCTGCGCGTTTTCCGGTTCGGTGGGCATGCGCGCTATTGGAGACGATAGAACACTGACTATGCAACTCCTCTCCTCGGGACGTGTGTTCGCCGCGCTGCTGGCAGCCACCGCGCTGGCGGCCGCCGGGTGTTCCTCCGCAGGCTCCGGCTCCGACGTCGCGAAGCATCCGGCCGGGAGCGTGCTGCGGGTGCCGCAGGACTTCCCCACCGTCCAGAAGGCCGTCGACGTGGCCCGCGACGGCGAGACCGTCCTCGTCTCCCCCGGCGTCTACCGCGAGAGCGTCCGCGTCACCAAGGCGCGCCTGACCCTCCGGGGCACCGACCGCAACGGCGTCGTCCTCGACGGCGGCCTCAAGCTGGTCAACGGCGTCACCGTGACCGGGCCCGGCTCGGTGGTCGAGAACCTCACCGTCCACGGCTACCTCGCCAACGGCGTGCTGTTCACGGGCGTCACCGACGAGAAGCTGCAGCAGCGCGGCGCCGGCGGTTCCGCGTACGACCCCCTGGACACCGCCCGCTTCCCGGTCGTCCAGGGCTTCCGCGCGAGCCGGGTGACGGCGTACGGCAACGGGCTGTACGGCATCTACGCGTTCGACGCGCGCGGCGGCGTGATCGAGGACTCGTACGCCTCCGGGCAGGCCGACTCGGGCATCTACGTCGGGCAGTGCAAGCCGTGCGACACGCTGGTGCGCGGCAACACGGTGGAGCGCAACGCCGTCGGCATCGAGCTGACGAACGCCTCGGACGGGCTGTCGGTGCTGGGCAACCGCGTCGTCGGCAACAGGGTCGGCGTCACCCTCAACTCCAACGACCTGGAGGCGCTCGCCCCGCAGCACGGCGCGGTGATCGCCGGGAACGTCGTCGCCGACAACAACGCCCCCGACACCCCCGAACAGGCGGACGGGGGCTTCGGCATCGGTATCGGCATCGGCGGCGGGACGGCCAACCTGGTTCGGCGCAACCTCGTCCGGGGCAACCGCGCGGCCGGCGTGATCGTCACCGACCCGGCCGGGCACCCGGCGAGCGGCAACCGCGTCGAGGGCAACCGCACCGACGGCAACGGCGCCGACCTCGTCCTGGCCTCGGCCGACCCGGGCAACTGCTTCGGCGGCAACCAGCCCGCCGTCCAGAGCCCGGACGGGCTGGAGGGCCTGGCGGCGTGCGGCGCCCAGGGCCGCGGGCCGGTGCCCGGCGGGCGGGCGGCCCCGGTCCAGGCGCCGCCCGGCGTGCCGTTCAGCCAGGTCGCCGCGCCGCCCGCGCAGCCGTCGCTGCCGGACCCGTCCGCGCCCGGCCGCCCGGCCACCGGCCTGCCGGGGGCGGTGGACGCGGACGCGTACCCGCTGCCGACCGACGTCACCGCCGTTCCGCCGCAGCCGAGTTGATCCCACCAGCCGTCACGCCGGCGCCGTCCGGGTGACGGGCAGCCCGTGCACGCCGTAGATCCGCATGTTCGTCCTGAGCTGCACCTCCTCGGCGGGGACGGCGAGTCGGAGGCCCTCGGTCGCGGCGTGCGGGCGTGCGGCCCCGAGGAGCCGGGCACCGGGGCGTGCGTCAGCCGGTGAGCCACGGTGCTTCGGGGAGCTTCGCCCCGCCGTCGCGCCCCCTGAACTCGACGGCGGTCGGCGTGCCGAGCCCCGGCAGCCGCATCGTCACGCGGCGCAGCGTGCCGTCGCCGTCGACCCAGTACGTGAGGGGCGAGCGGCCGCCGTCGGGGGCGGCGCCCTGGGCGCGGGGGCCGGCGAAGCGGTCGTAGCCGCGGCCGTCGATGCGGTCCGGGCCGAGCCAACGGGCGCCGGACTGGGCGAGCAGGAGCGGGTTGTCGGGCCGGTCCGCGCCGAGCTGGACCATCAGCTGGAGGCCGGAGTCCAGCGGGTCGGCCGTGTAGGTGCGCGGCGACCAGCCGGAGCGGGGGACGTGTTCGGCCTGCTCCCAGAACTCGCCCTTGTCGCCGGTGGGTTCGGGGGCGAGGCCGAGGCCACCGGTGTCCCAGACGATGAGGCCGCGGTCCGGCTGCGCGCCGGGCCCGGTGGTCGTGTAGCGGCCGACGCCCCGGCGGGTCCGGTAGTCGACGACGCCCTCGACGCGGATCTCCACTCCCCCGCCCTCGGCCGCGGTGAGGACCACGCCGACCGGACTGACCTGGTAGAGGTTCAGTCGCGACAGGGCGAGCCTGGACGCCTCGTCCGTGGTGACCGGCCGCTCCGCCGTCCCGTCGGAGACCGTCCGGTAGGCGACGAATCCGCCGGCGGCCAGGGCGCACACGACGACGGCGACGAGTGCTCCGAGCCGGAAGCGGCGTGGTTTGCGGGGCATACGGCTGCTTTCCCTCTCAGGTGAGTCACGCCCGTCGGGCGGGTCTCCCGGACACCTCCGGGAGACCCGCCCGATCGAGCCCTTCCGGACCGTCAGCGCCTGGACCTGCGCCTGCGGGTCAGCACGAGCAGCGCCGCGCCGAGGGCGGTGAGCACCACCGCACCGGCCACGGCCGGCAGGAGCGCCCCGCTCGCGCCGGTGCCGGGCAACGTGCCGGGCACCGGGCGGGGTGCGGCCGGCGGCAGCGGGTAGTCCGGGTTACCGGGGTTGCCGGGGCTACCGGGCACGGCCGGGCCGGTCTGCGCCGGCGGCGAGGACGGCGACGGCGTACCGGTCGGCACCGGAGTCGGCGTCGGCGTGGATGTCGGTGTGGGCGTGGGCGTGGGCGTCGGGGTGGGCGTCGGGATGAGCCGGTTGACCATCGTCACCGAGACCCCCGCGTCGAGGTTGTCCGCGGTCAGCACGAGCGGTGCGGACACCGACGGGTCCGGCGCGGAGTAGCCGTCCGGCGGGCTCACCTCCTGCCAGTAGTACGTCCCGGGTGTGCCGCTGCCCTGGCACACGCCGTCCGCCCCGGTGGTGCAGGGCTCACCGACGGGCGTGTCCGGCTTGTCCCCGGCGGTCTGGAGGCCGTCCGTGCCGTTGCTCTCCTTCCAGAGGCGGAACGTGGCCCCGGCCAGCGGTTTGCCGTCCTGGTCGTTCTTGACGACCCGCAGGACGCCCTCCTGCTGCCGGTAGCCGAAGTCGTACGTGTGGTCGTTCTCGCCCGGTCCGCCGGTGGTCAGCGACCGTTCGGGGAACCTCGCCCCGGCCGGGACGACGCCCTTGGAGTCGATGAAGTGGTTGTCCCCGACGTCGGCGGCGGTGGGCACCCACTGGTAGAGGGGGCCGCCCTTGGCGTAGTCCGCCGGGTTGTCGATCCGGATCGTGTACTTCGTCCGGGGTTTGAGGCCGCCGGTGACGTCGGAGTCGTCGAAGTAGTACTCGCCCCGCGTCGTCGTCCTCGTGGTGCCGACGACCTTGCCCGACTCGTCGTAGAGGTTGACGGTGGCGCCCGGGACCGGGCGCTGACCCGGGTTCTGGATGCCCTTGCGCTCGGGGTCGTACCAGACCCGGTTGCCGATCTGCAGCGGCGCCCGGTCGCACAGGACCTCCAGGTCGCCCATGGAGGCGCCCTTGCCGAACGGCGCGTTGTCCCTGGGCGGGTTGAGCCGGAAGCCGAGCTGCGGGTCCTGCTTGCCGTCCGCCCGCTGGAGGAACGACGTGCCGTACCCGAGGGCGGTGTGGTTGGGGTCGAAGGCGGAGACCGCGATGGTGTCCTCGACCTTGGAGAGCGCCATGCCGGCGAACGCCGTGTTGTGGTGGCCCACCCCGGCCCAGGCGGTGTCGAAGAACCGGTTGCCCCGGGGGGCGAGGCCGCAGCCGCCGTTGGTGTCCAGCACGTAGGTGCCGTGCACCGGACAGGCCTTGTTCAGGTCGCCGCCGGACATGACGCGGGCGGGGGCGCCCGGCCCGACCGCGCCCGGCGCGCGGTCGGCGAAGCGGTCGCGGAAGGCCAGCAGCATCGACCCGTCGGTCTCGAAGCCGATCTCGCCCAGCTCCGGCTCGGGGTTGGCCATGGTGCCGAGACCGCACGGACGGCCGTTCTGCGCCGTCGGGTAGGTGCTCGTCCACGGGAACCAGCCCGCGCCGTCGCAGGGGCCCGAGCCCACGGTGGACTTGCGCGGGTAGTCCAGCGGCTGGTCCAGCACCGGCTTGCCGAACGCCCCGGTGCCGAGGTCGAACGGCAGGACCACCGCGCGCACGTCGGTGAGCTTCCCGGTGGACTCGCCGGAGCACACCCCGCCGAGGTAGCCGGTGCCGTCCTGCAGGCCGAGGCCGAACGGGCGCCAGTCCCCCGCCGCCGGGCAGCCCGGGTCGGGGATCGGGTAGGCGGCCGAGGGCGCCCCGGCGCTCGGGACGGTGGCGTCGTAGCGGTACAGCTTGCGGTCGTCGAGGTTGACGACGAACAGGTCCTTGCCGTCGTCGGTGATCTTGATGCCGCCGAGGCTCTCCTTGCCCGGCGCGTCGACGAAGGCGTCGTCCGTGCCGCCGCCGTGGACGCTCGTGCCCGCGTGCGGGACGGTGGTGAACAGCGTCGTCGTCTTCTGCGCGAGGTCGGTGACGTAGATCGCGCCCGCGCCGCCCGGGCCGTACCCGGTGGTGCGCTTGGCGACCGCCGAGGAGAACACCCGCCGGTCGGCCTTGTTCCACGCGATGCCGAACAGCGTGCCGGTCTCGGCGTTGGTGGCGATGGTCGTGGCGTTCACGCCCTCGCCGTCCTGGCCGCGCGCGCTGTACGGGAAGGAGACCAGCGTGCGCTGTGCGCCGCCCTCGCGGGCCATGGGCTGGCACGTCGTCACCAGCGGCGCGTTCTTCTGGCAGTAGTCACCGGGGTTCCACAGCCCGGTGGTGTAGGACACGTTCCTGCCGCCGGAGAGGTCGACGAACTCCTCGTTGCTGCTCAGCCGGCCGGGCGCGCCGTCCAGCCCCTGACGGGAGGCGAAGGCCGGGAACAGCACGCCCGGCTTCGGATTCACCACCTGCACGCGGTACTTGCCGCCGGTCGCCTTGCTCGTGGCCGGCGCGAGCGTCACCATGCCGTTGGCCGCGGTGGTGCCCTCGACGCCGACGCCGACGTCGTCCGTCAGCGTCACCTTCACGCCCGCGATGCCCGGCTCCAGCGCGGACTTGTACACGCCGCTCGCGTCCACGGCCCGGACCACCCGGACCGTCACGGACCCGTCGCCCGTCTGCGGGAACGCGGCCGGGGCCGCCAGCAGCGAGCAGCCGCCCACCCCGACGGCGAGCACCGCGACGCTGCCCGCCGCGCGGCGGGCGGATCTGCGCGCGCGGCCCCGGCCCGGTCCGCGCGCGGTGCCGTTGGGCTCTTCGTCTGTCGTCGTCATCCCCTGCTCTCATCGTCCAGAAGGGCGTTGCGGCCCTTGCTCGTTGGAGAGTTCACGGGGTGGCGGGAACCCGCCATCCTTAACGGGAGCTTAAAGCGGCTTGACGCAATCAGGATGAAGAACGGGAACTTTGACGGCTCATCAGACAAAGCCCGGAGTCGCCGTCGAACACTTCCGCGAATGGACACATCTCCCCCGGCGCTTGTTCACACACGCCGAATGGCGACTCCAAGCGCTTCTTTGAGACCGCCAAAGCTTCCCCAATATGCGACAAACCGGGCAGAGTTGACCTAGTGTCAGATGTTTGCAAAGTGGCTGGTGCGACGACCGGGAAGATCTTGACACCCCTCCGGGACGGCGGTTTCACTGACAGCGCTCCTCCACCGGAGCCACATCTTCCCGAGCCGCACCGGCGGCCGGACACCCGCACCGAGATCACCCCCGCAGCGAGATCACGTCCTCACCGGGATCCCGCACGTTTGCGCTCGATAGCACCAGGAATGGGAGAAGCCAGATGGGGAGCGGACAGAACACCGACGGTGGCTGTTGTCCCGGCGAGTCACCCGAAGCCAATGAACCATTCCCGCTGACCGAGATCCAGTACGCGTACTGGGTCGGGCGCGGGCCCAATTTCGTCCTCGGCAACGTCGCGCCCCACGCCTACTTCGAGCTGGAGGGCCGCCGGCTCGACCCGGACCTGCTGAACCGCACCTGGCGCCGCCTGCTGGAGCGCCACGGCATGCTGCGGGCGGTCGTCCACGAGGGCGGCGAGCAGCAGATCCTCGCCGAGGCCCCGCCGTTCGAGATCGCCTTCGAGGACCTGTCCCAGGTGCCCGCGGAGGAGGCGCAGGCCCGGCTCGCCGAGGTCCGCCTGGACCTGTCGGAGCGGGTCTACGACCCCTCCGTGTGGCCGCTGTTCGACATCCGGCTGACCCGCCTGCCCGAGCACGACCGGCTGCACGTGAGCCTCGACCTGCTCATGGTCGACCTGGCCAGCATCGCCGGGCTGTTCAGCGAGTGGAGCGCGCTCTGCCGCGACGAGCGGGCCGAACTCCCGCCGGTCGACGTCTCCTTCCGCGACTACGTCCTCGCGCTGGAGAACGGCACCCAGTCGCCGCGGCACAAGCGCTCGATGGAGTACTGGGTCTCCCGCGCCGAGGAGCTCGCCCCGCCGCCGGAGCTGCCGCTGGCCAAGCCCCCGGCGCGCATACCCAAGCCGCGCTTCACGCACCGCGAGTACCACCTCCCGCCGGAGCTGTGGCAGCGCTTCCAGGAGCGCTCGGAGGAGGCGGGCCTGACCCCGACCGCCGTACTGGCGACGGTCTTCGCCGAGACGCTGCGGATGTGGAGCGGCACGCCGAAGTTCGCGCTGAACCTCACGCTCTTCAACCGCCTGCCGCTGCTCCTCGCCGAGAACGCGAAGGGCCACCGCACCGTCCACCCCCACCTGCAGAACCTGATCGGCGACTTCACCTCGATCTGCCTCCTGGAGATGGACACCACCGGCGACCTCCCCTTCGAGGACCGCGTCGCCCGCACCCAGACCCAGCTCCAGCAGGACCTGCGCCACCGCTACGTCAGCGCCCTGCACGCGCTGCGCGAGCGGCGCCGGCGCGGCCTGCAGACCAACTTCGAGACCATGCCGGTCGTCTTCACCAGCGGCCTCGGCACCGTCGCCGACGTCTCCGGGCCGATGGCCTACTTCGGCGACATCACCTACCGGCTCAGCCAGACCCCGCAGGTGTGGCTGGACCACCAGGTGGTCGACTTCACCGGCTCGCTGGACCTCACCTGGGACGCCGTCGAGGAGCTCTTCCCCGAAGGACTCCTGGACGACATGTTCGCGACCTACACGGCGGCGGTCCGCGCGCTCGCCGAGGACGACGCGGTCTGGACGGCCGGCCCCGCCCTCGCCCTGCCCGCCGGCCAGGCCACCGAGCGCGACGGCGCGAACGACACCGCGGGCGAACCGCCCGGGGGCCTGCTGCACCAGGGCCTGCTCAAGGGCGCCGCCGAGCACCCCGAGCGGCCCGCCGTGATCCACGGCGCCGGGACGGTCACCTACGGCGGCCTCGCCGCACAGGCCGCGTCCGTCGCCGAGCGGGTCCGCCGCACCGCCGACGGCACCGGTCTGCGCGACCGCCTGGTCGGCATCACCCTGCCCAAGGGCCCGGACCAGGTCGCCGCCGCCCACGGCGTGCTGCTCGCCTCGGCCGCCTACCTGCCCGTCGGCCCCGCGCTGCCGCCCGCCCGCCGGTCGACGCTGCTGACCGACGGCGAGGCGCTCGCCGTCGTGACGGACGCCGCGCACCTGGACGCGCCGAACTGGCCCGAGGGCCTGCCGAGGCTGGACGTCGAGGGCGCCGCCGACCCGGCCGCCCCGGCGGACGCCGCCCGGCCCGAGGACCTCGCCTACGTCCTCTACACCTCCGGCTCGACCGGGCGCCCCAAGGGCGTCATGATCGAGCACCGGGCCGCGCTCAACACCGTCACCGACATCAACGAGCGCTTCGGCGTCGGCCCCGGGGACCGCGTGTTCGGCCTCGCCGACCTCGGCTTCGACCTCTCGGTCTACGACCTCTTCGGCACCTTCCTCGCCGGCGGCGCCCTCGTGCTGCCCGACGAGGACAAGCGCCGCGAGCCGAGCCACTGGGCCGAGCTGATGGCCCGGCACGGCGTCACCGTGTGGAACTCCGTCCCGGCCCAGATGCAGATGCTCGTCGACCACGTCGAGCTCACCGGCGAGATCCCCGAGGGCCTGCGCCTGGTCCTGCTCAGCGGCGACTGGATCCCGCTGGACCTGCCCGAGCGCATCCTCGCACTGTGGCCCGAGGCCCGCGTGATCAGCCTCGGCGGCGCCACCGAGGCGTCCATCTGGTCCAACTGGCACCCGGCCGACGAGGTCCCCGAGGGCTGCCCGAGCGTCCCGTACGGCAAGCCGCTGCGCAACCAGGCCTTCCACGTGCTCGACGAGCGCATGGAGCCGTGCCCGGTGTGGGTGCCCGGCGAGCTGTACATCGCCGGCGCCGGCCTCGCCCGCGGCTACTTCCGCGACCCCGAGCGCACCGAAGCGAGCTTCGTCCACCACCCGCGCACCGGCGAACGGCTCTACCGCACCGGCGACTTCGGCCGCTACCTGCCGGACGGCGTGCTCCAGTTCCTCGGCCGCCGGGACGGCCAGGTCAAGATCGGCGGCCACCGCATCGAGTGCGGCGAGGTCGAGGCCGTCCTCCAGCGCCACCCCGGCGTGGAGAACGCCGTCGTCGTCAAGTCCGCCGACGACCCGACCAACGCGCGCCTGCTCGGCTACGTCGTGCCGGACCGCACCGACGGCTCCCTGCTGGTCACCGAGACGGCGGACCCAGCCGAGGCCGACCGCCGCCGCGCGGCCCTCGCCTCGGCCGCGGCCTTCGCCGCCCCCGGCCCCGACGCCGACACCCTGCTCGGCGCCTGGTCCGCGCTCGACGACCTGCACGCCGCGGCCGCCGCCGTCGCCTTCCGCACCCTCGGCCTGCCGCACCTGCCCGGCGAGCGCTTCGACCCGTCCGCCGCCACCGCGGCCGGCGTGGCCACCCGCTACGAACGCTGGCTGGCCCGCGCCACCGACGCCCTGGTGCGCCACGGCGACCTGCGCACCACCGAGGACGGCCTCGAAGTGGCCGTCGAATTCCCGAAGTCCGTCCCCGACACCGTCGCCGACGCCGCCCGCGCCGCGCTCGGCGGCACCCTGGACGTGCCCGGGGACCTCATCGACTGGATGCTCTCGCTGGCCGGCAACGTCGCCGCCATCCTCACCCAGTCCCTGCACTCGGCCGAGCTCTACGCCTCGGACCGCACGCCCGAGGTGTACGCCCGCCTCTTCGGCCCCGCCTACGCCGTCGCCACCGAGGCGGTGGCCCGGCTCGTCGCCGACTGGCCGGCGGACCGCCCGCTGCGCGTCGTCGAGGTCGGCGGCGGCTACGGCACGCTCACGCAGCACCTGCTGCCGCTGCTGCCCGCCGACCGCACCGACTACCTGTTCACGGACATCTCGACCTACTTCACCGACCGCGCCCAGGAGAACTTCGGGGAGCACGAGTTCGTCCGGTACGGGCTGTTCAACCTCGACCAGGAGCCCGAACTCCAGGGCCACGACGGCCTGTCGGCCGACCTCGTGATCGCCGCCAGCGTCCTGCACGACACCCGGGACATCGCCACCAGCCTCGGCACCCTGCGCTCCGTCCTCGCCCCCGGCGGCCTGCTGCTGATGGTCGAACAGACCGCCATGCACCCGTGGTTCGACCTCACCATGGGCCTCCAGCAGGGCTTCGACGGCTGGACGGACACCGCGTTCCGCACCTGGGGCCACCCGCTGCTCGACTGCCCCCAGTGGGCCGGGCTGCTCACCGAGTGCGGCTACGGCGACACCGCGGTGCTCACCCGCGACGGCGACGGACCGGCCGCGGTCGGCTTCGACGTCCTGGCCGCCGAAGGCCCCGCGGAGCAGCGGCGCTTCGACCGCGACGCGCTGCTCGCGCACGCGGCCGCGCACCTGCCCAAGCACATGGTCCCGGCGCGGCTCAGCCCGCTGGAGCGGATGCCGCTCAGCGCCACCGGCAAGATCGACCGCTCGGTCCTCGCCAAGGCCGGCGCCCGGGGCGTGCAGCGCGGACGGCCGGTGCGTCCGCCGGTCACCGACCGGCAGGCGAAGCTCGTCGAGATCTACCGCTCGATCCTCGGCGTGAACCAGATCGACCTCGCCGACGACTTCCTGGAGGCGGGCGGCGACTCGCTGCTCGCGGCCCGGATCGCCGTCTCCCTGCAGCGCACCTTCGGCGTCGAGGTGCCGGTCGCCGTCGTCCTGCAGAACTCGACGGTGGCCGACGTGGACGCGTGGTTCGAACCGCAGCTCGGCCCGGCGAACCCGCTCGACGTGCCGGCGACCGCTTCCCCCGCATCCGACGCACCCCAGGAGGACGTGTGACACGCGACAGGCTCGTCGAGTGGCTCGCCGACTACATCGCCGAACTGCTGGACATCGCGGTCGAGGAGGTCGGCACCGAGCTCCCGCTGACCGCGCTCGGCGTCGACTCGGCCACCACCCTGGTGCTGGCGGCCGACCTCGGGACGAAGCTGCGCCGGCAAGTGCGGCCCAAGGAGATCCTGGAGCACCCGACGATCGAGGGCCTGGCCGAGTACCTGGCGTCGGCCGGTACCGAGGCGGACGCCCTTGACGCCGGCGCCGTTGACGCCGGCACCGTTGACGCCGTCGCCGCCGGAACGGCCGAGGTGAGGTGACGTGACCGGCATGGCGGAACCGCACACCCCCCAGTGGACCATCAGGGCACCGGGCCCGTCCGGGCCGCGCACCCTGTACTGCTTCCCGCACGGAGGCGGTTCCGCCGCCGAGTACGTCCGGTGGGGCCGGCAGCTGGAGGGCCTGAACGTCCTGGCCGTCCAGCTGCCCGGCCGGGGCTCCCGGCTCGACGAGGAACCGTGCACGTCGATGGCCGACCTCGTCGACCGGCTCGCGAAGGAGCTGCCGCTCAGCACCCCCTTCGTGTTCTTCGGGCACAGCTTCGGCGCCCTCGTGTGCTACGAACTCACCCACCGGCTCATCGAGTTGGGCCGTCCACTGCCGGAGCGGCTGATCCTCTCCGGCTACCCGGCACCCGAACTGGCCCGGCACGAGCAGGGGTTCCACCTCCTGCCCGACACGGAGCTGCTCGGCGCCGTGAACGAGCGGCACGGCGGCATCCCCGAAGAGCTCCTGGCCGACCCCGAGCTGGCGCGGCTCTCGGCGGCCGGGCTGCGGGCGGACTACCGGATCCTGGAGACCTACCGGTGGCACGAACGGCCGCCGCTGCCCGTACCGTTCACGGTGCTCGGCGGCGACCGCGACCTCATCTCCCGGGAGCAGCTCACCGCCTGGGAGCGGCACACCGACGCCGGGCCGGTCCCGGTCCGGCTGTTCCCCGGGGGCCACTTCTACTTCCGCGAACGGCAGCACGCGGCCGTCCTGCGGAACGTCCGGGCGGCGGCGGCATGCTGACGTTCGCCGTCGCCGCGCTCGTCCTCATCATGATCCCCGGCCCCGACCAGGCGCTGATCACCCGCAACGCCCTGGTCGGCGGCCGGGGGGGGGGGGGGGGGGCGCCGCCCCGGGGGCGGGGGGGGGGGCGCGGGGGCGCGGCCGGGGGGGGGGCCGGGGGGGGGGGGGGCGCGCGGGGGGGGGGCGCCGGGCGGG
>NZ_JBHWGD010000067.1:9387-46263 GCF_042733235.1 Kitasatospora sp. NPDC059722 | reverse complement strand
AGCCGCCTTCCAGCGGGCCCTCCGGGCGCGTCGTTGTTTCGTGTTTCCAGCTTATCAGATGTTTTCCGCTCCGTTTTCCGGAGTTTCATTCATCCAATCGGCTTTTGCCTTTCGGCGCTCCCGAACTCTACCAGAGTTTCTCGGGCCGTTTTCCTCGGTCCTTCTCGAATTCGAATTCGAGGGCTTCCTTGGGGCCGTCCCGTGGGGCAACCCGGAGAACATTACGCACCGGGCCGCCCCACGTCAAACCAGCCTCAGGGGGCTCAGACCTCGACGACGACCGGCAGGATCATCGGCCGGCGGCGGTAGTTGTCCGCCACCCACTTGCCGATGGTGCGGCGGACGAGCTGCTGCACCTGGCGGGGTTCGATCACGCCGTCGCTCGCCGAGCGGTCCAGGGCCTCCTGGAGCTTGGCGACGACCGGCCCGAACGCGTTGTCCTCGATGCCGGAGCCGCGGGCCTGGATGGTCGGGCCGCCCACGATCTTGCCGTTGGCCGAGTCGACGGCGACGAAGACCGAGATGAAGCCCTCCTCGCCGAGGATCTTGCGGTCCTTGAGCGAGGCCTCGGTGATGTCGCCGACCGAGGCGCCGTCCACGTAGACGTACCCGGCCTGCACCTTGCCGACGATCCGGGCGACGCCGTTCTCCAGGTCGACGCAGACGCCGTCCTCGGCGATGACCACGCGGTTGCGCGGCACGCCGGTGGCGATGCCCAGGTCGGCGGCCGCCCGCAGGTGGCGCCACTCGCCGTGGACCGGCATCAGGTTGCGCGGCTTGCAGATGTTGAAGAAGTACAGCAGCTCGCCGGCCGAGGCGTGGCCGGAGACGTGCACCTTGGCATTGCCCTTGTGCACGACCTTGGCGCCCCAGCGGGTCAGGCCGTTGATCACGCGGTAGACGGCGTTCTCGTTGCCCGGGATGAGCGACGAGGCCAGGACGACGGTGTCGCCCTCGACGATGCGGATCTGGTGGTCGCGGTTGGCCATCCGGGACAGCGCGGCCATCGGCTCGCCCTGCGAGCCGGTGCAGATCAGCACGACCTCCTTGTCCGGCAGGTCGTCGAGCTGCTTGACGTCGACGACCATGTTGCCGGGGACCTTGAGGTACCCGAGGTCGCGGGCGATGCCCATGTTGCGGACCATCGAGCGGCCGACGAAGGCCACCTTGCGCTTGTACTCGTGCGCGGCGTCCAGCACCTGCTGGATGCGGTGCACGTGGCTCGCGAAGGAGGCGACGATGATGCGCTTGTCGGCGTTCGCGAAGACGTTGCGCAGGGCGGCCGAGATGTCCCGCTCGTGCGGGATGAAGCCGGGGACCTCGGCGTTGGTGGAGTCCACCAGCAGCAGGTCCATGCCCTCCTCCGCCAGCTTGGCGAAGGTCGGCAGGTCGGTCAGGCGGCCGTCGAGCGGCAGCTGGTCCATCTTGAAGTCGCCGGTGGCGACGACCATGCCGGCCGGGGTGCGCACGGCCACCGCGAGGGCGTCCGGGATGGAGTGGTTGACGGCGATGAACTCGCAGTCGAAGGGGCCGATGCGCTCGCGCTCGCCCTCCTTGACCTCCAGCACGTACGGCCGGATGCGGTGCTCGGCGAGCTTTGCCTCGATCAGGGCGAGGGTGAGCTTGGAGCCGATCAGCGGGATGTCCGGGTTCTCCCGGAGCAGGAAGGGGACGGCGCCGATGTGGTCCTCGTGCCCGTGGGTGAGGACGATGCCGTCGACCTTGTCGAGCCGGTCCCGGATGTAGCTGAAGTCCGGGAGGATCAGGTCCACGCCGGGCTGCTCGTCCTCGGGGAAGAGGACGCCGCAGTCGACGATCAGGATGCGGTCCCCGAATTCGAGGACCGTCATGTTGCGGCCGATCTCGCCGAGGCCGCCGAGCGGAGTGATACGGAGGGCGCCCTCCTTCAGGGCGGGCGGGGCGCCGAGTTCGGGGTGCGGGTGACTCAAAAGACTCTCCTCACGACGCACGCCATATGCCCGGGGTCCTCCCCCGGAGACATATGGCGTGCGTACTCAGTGTCGTGTGTTCCTACTGGGTCTGTGCTCTCGCGCCTTCGGTCCGGTCCAGCGGCGGTCCCGTGAGGGTCCGGCGAGCCGGGGCGCGCACGTCTTTGTCTGCTACAGGTGTACCCCGCCTGCGGCGAGATCCTTCTTCAATTGCGCGATCTCCTCGGGCGTCGCGCCGATCAGCGGCAGCCGCAGCGGGCCGGCGGGCAGGCCCTGGAGGCCCAGCGCGGCCTTGGTGAGGATGACGCCCTGGGTGCGGAACATACCGCTGAAGACCGGGAGCAGACCCTGGTGGATCGCCGTGGCCTTGGCCACATCGCCGGTCAGGTACGCGTCGATCATCGCACGCAGTTCGCCGGACACCACGTGCCCGACGACGCTCACCACGCCGGCGGCGCCGACCGACAGCAGCGGCAGGTTGAGGATGTCGTCGCCGGAGTACCAGGCGAGGTCCGAGCGGGCGATGGCCCAGGCGGCGGCGCCGAGGTCGCCCTTGGCGTCCTTGTTGGCGACGATCCGCGGGTGCTCGCCGAGGCGCACCAGCGTCTCGTGGCCCAGGGCCACCCCGCTGCGGCCCGGGATGTCGTACAGCATGACCGGCAGCCCGGTGGCATCGGCGATGTGCACGGCGTGCCGGTACAGGCCCTCCTGCGGGGGCTTGCTGTAGTACGGCGTGACGACGAGCAGGCCGTGCGCTCCGGCCGCCTCGGCCTGACGGGCCAGTTCGGCGCTGTGGTGGGTGTCGTTGGTGCCGACGCCGGCGACGACGTGGGCGCGGTCCCCCACCGCCTCGACCACGGCACGGACGAGCTGGGCCTTCTCGGCGTCGCTGGTGGTCGGGGACTCACCGGTGGTGCCGTTGACGACGAGGCCGTCGTTGCCGGAGTCGACGAGGTGCGTGGCGAGGCGCTGGGCGCCGTCGAGGTCGAGTCCGCCGTCGGCGGTGAACGGGGTGACCATCGCGGTCAGGACCCGGCCGAACGGCGTCTGGGGGGTGGAGGTCGGAGCCATGCGTCCAAAGCTACTCGTAGGCGGTGGGGCGGCTACCACACCGGTCCAGGGTTCGGACAGGTGTCCGGCGGCGCTGGGCGGCCGGAACGGGCGGCGACACGGCGGTGACATGGGATTCCGGTGCTGCGTGCTCGGGGGTTCAGGCAGCACCGGAATCCGTGTTCACGAATGTAGGGAGCGGCCAGAAAAGCCGCAATCCAGACATGCCCGACACTCTGCCCATATGCTCATCGCCGCAGGTCAGGGCGCGACCCGGCCGTGCTTCTCGAAGGCCGCATGGGTGAGCGGCATGAGCTGCGCCCACTGCGCCTCCATCCGCTCGGCGACCATCTCGATCTCGCGCTGCGGGAAGGACGGCACGGCCGAGTTCTCCCGCTTGGTGCGCAGCGACAGGAAGTGCATCAGCGAACGGGAGTTGCAGGTCGCGTACATCGAGGAGAACAGGCCGACCGGCAGCACCGCGCGGGCCACCTCGCGGGCCACGCCGGCCGCCAGCATCTCCTGGTAGCGGTCGTAGGCCTCGCGGTAGGCCGCCTCCATCGACTCGGTGACGGTCTTGTGCTGCTCCGGGGTGCCCTCGACGAACTCGTAGCGGCCGGGGCGGCCCTGCTGGACGAGCTTGCGCTCCTCGGCGGGGACGTAGAAGACCGGCTCCAGCTCGCGGTAGCGGCCGGACTCCTCGTTGTAGGACCAGCCGCTGCGGTGGCGGTGGAACTCGCGGAAGACGAAGATCGGCGCGCTGATGAAGAAGGTCATCGAGTTGTGCTCGAACGGCGTGCCGTGCCGGTCGCGCATCAGGAAGTTGATCAGGCCCTTCGACTTCTCCGGGTCCTGCTGGAGCGCCTCCAGGGACTGCTCCCCCGCGGTCGAGACGCGGGCCGCCCAGATGACGTCCGAGTCGGCGGCGGCGCTGCGGACCAGCTCCACCGTGACGTCGCTGCGGAACCGGGGGGCCGTCGTTTCGTCGCTCACGCGTTGCTCCTCGCGGGTTCGGTGCTGTCGTGCCGGTCCTGCTGGTGGTGCAGCCGGATGGCGTGCTGCATGGTCTTGCGGGCGCGCGGGGTGTCCCCGGCGTCGGCGTACGCCACCGCCAACCGGAACCAGACCCGCCAGTCGCCCGGCGCGGCCTCGGCCTCGGCCTGGCGGCGGGCGAACACCGCGTCGGCCGAGGCGCGGTCGATCCGGCCGCCCTTGGTGCGCTCCAGCTCGTCCACCGGCAGGCCGCCCTCGGCCTCCAGCTCGCGGGCGAGCCGCTCGCTGTCCCGGCCGAAGCGGACGGTCTGGCGCAGGAACCAGACGCCGATCACCGGGATGACGAAGGCGCACAGCCCGATGCCGATGCCGAGCGGCTTGCCGGTGGCGACCAGCTGGACGCCCTCGCCGATGCAGATCAGCGCGACCAGCAGCAGCACGCCGGCGAGGACGAAGAAGCCGGTACGCGAGGTCATCGCACACTCCCGGGGGTCGGCACGGTCACAGGTCCAGGAAGTGTTCGAGGCCGAAGGTCAGCCCCGGGTGGTCGGCCACCTGGCGGGCGCCCAGCAGGATGCCCGGCATGAAGCTGCTGTGGTGCAGCGAGTCGTGCCGGATGGTGAGCGTCTCGCCGGTGTCGCCGAACATCACCTGCTGGTGGGCGAGCAGGCCGCGCAGCCGGACGGCGTGCACCGGCACCCCGTCGACGTCGGCGCCGCGCGCGCCGGGCAGGCTGTGGGTGGTCGGGTCCTGCTGCGGCGGGCGGCCGGCCTCGGCGCGGGCGGCGGCGATCAGCTGGGCGGTGCGGGTCGCGGTGCCGCTGGGCGCGTCGGCCTTGCGGTCGTGGTGCAGCTCGACGACCTCGACGGACTCGAAGTAGCGGGCCGCCGTCTGGGCGAACTTCATGCCGAGGATCGCGCCGATGGAGAAGTTCGGCGCGATCAGCAGGCCGAGCTCCGGGGCCTCGGCCAGCCAGCCGCGGACGGTGGCGAGGCGCTCCTCGGTCCAGCCGGTGGTGCCGGTGACCACGTGGATGCCGTGGTGCAGGCAGAAGTCGAGGTTGCCCATCACCGAGTCGGGGTGGGTCAGTTCGACCGCCACCTGGGCTCCCGCCCCGGTCAGCTCCTCCAGCTCGGAGTCGCGCCCGAGCGCGGCCACCAGCTCAAGGTCCGGCGCGGCCTCGACGGCCTTGACGGCCTCGGAGCCGATCCGGCCCTTGGCGCCGATCACGGCGACACGCAGCGTCATAGCGAAGTTCCTCTCACACCAGCCGGTCTCAGACCAGCAGATCGGCGAGCTTGGCGGCCCGCTTGTCGTTGACCGGGCCGATCAGCGCCAGCGACGGCCGGTACGCGCCCAGCACATCACGGGCGACGGCCTGGACGTCGTCCAGGGTCACCGCGGCGATCCGTGCCAGCATGTCGTCCACCGACAGGTGGTGGCCGTAGCTGAGCTCGGCCTTGCCGATCCGGTTCATCAGCGAGCCGGTGTCCTCCATGCCGAGCACGGTGGAGCCGGAGATCTGGCCGATCGCGCGCTGCAGCTCCTCCTCGGTGATGCCCTCGGCGACCACCTTGGCCAGCTCGGCGCGGCAGATCCGCAGCACCTCCTCGACCCGCTTGGGCTGGCAGCCGGCGTAGATGCCGAACAGGCCGCTGTCCGCGTAGGACGAGGAGTAGGAGTACACCGAGTACGCGAGCCCGCGCTTCTCCCGGACCTCCTGGAACAGCCGGGAGCTCATCCCGCCGCCCAGGGCCGCGTTGAGCACGCCCATCGCCCAGCGGCGCTCGTCGTGCCGCGGCACCCCGGGCACGCCCAGCACCAGGTGGGCCTGCTCGGTGGAGCGGTTGAGCACCTCGACCCGGCCGGCCGTGCGCAGCGCCTTGACGCCGCGCCGGGCCTCGGCGGGAGCGGCGGCGGAGGCCGCGAGCACCGGCGCGAAGGCCTCCTCGACCTGCTTGACCACCTTGCGGTGGTCGAGGTTGCCGGCCGCGGCGACGACGAGGTTCTCGGGCCGGTAGCGGCGGCGGTAGAAGCCGGCGACCTGGTCCCGGGTGAGCGTCCTGATCGTCTCCTGGGTGCCGAGGATCGGGCGGCCGAGCGGGCCGCTGCCGAAGATCACCTTGGCGAACAGGTCGTGGACGACGTCGCCCGGGTCGTCCTCGGCCATCGCCATCTCTTCGAGGATGACGCCGCGCTCGGCCTCGACGTCCTCGGCGCGGATGAGCGAGCCGGTGAGCATGTCGCAGACCACGTCGATGGCGAGCGGCAGGTCGGTGTCGAGGACCCGGGCGTAGTAGCAGGTGTTCTCCTTCGCGGTGAAGGCGTTCATCTCGCCGCCGACCGCGTCCAGGGCGGCCGAGATGTCCAGCGCGCTGCGCCGCTCGGTGCCCTTGAAGAGCAGGTGCTCCAGGTAGTGGGTGGCGCCGTTGAGCTGCGGGGTCTCGTCCCGCGAGCCGACGCCGACCCAGATGCCGAAGGTGGCGGAGCGCACCGTCGGCAGGGTCTCGGTGACGACCCGCAGGCCGCCGGGGAGCACGGTGCGGCGCACGGTGCCGGCGCCGTCGGCGCCCTTGAGCAGGGTCCGGGTGGTGCCGGGGCGCTGCTTCGCGGCCGGGGCCTGGGCCACGGGGGGTACCTCCAGAGGAAACGCGCGGCCTGAGGACACGCGTACGAACGCGGGGGACAACAGGGTGCGGCCCGCACGCCGGGAGGCGTACGGGCCGCAAGGGGTCAGCTAGCGGCGCTTCACTCGGAAG
This sequence comes from Kitasatospora sp. NPDC059722, assembly GCF_042733235.1. Classification (NCBI taxonomy): domain Bacteria; kingdom Bacillati; phylum Actinomycetota; class Actinomycetes; order Kitasatosporales; family Streptomycetaceae; genus Kitasatospora; species Kitasatospora sp. NPDC059722. Next base: position 39,512 of record NZ_JBHWGD010000067.1, on the reverse strand, counting down.
CGGCCTCGCCGGCCTCCTCGCCCTCGATGACCGGGATCAGGGAGAGCTTGCCGCGCGGGTCGATCTCGGCGATCTCGACCTGCACCTTGGCGCCGACGCCGAGCACGTCCTCGACGTTCTCCACGCGCTTGCCACCGGCGAGCTTGCGGATCTGCGAGATGTGCAGCAGGCCGTCCTTGCCCGGCATGAGCGACACGAACGCACCGAAGGTCGTGGTCTTGACCACGGTGCCCAGGTAGCGCTCGCCGACCTCCGGCATGGTCGGGTTGGCGATCTGGTTGATCGTGGTGCGGGCGGCCTCGGCGGCCGGGCCGTCGGCGGCACCGATGTAGATGGTGCCGTCGTCCTCGATCGTGATCTCGGCGCCGGTGTCCTCCTGGATCTGGTTGATCATCTTGCCCTTGGGGCCGATGACCTCGCCGATCTTGTCCACCGGGATCTTGATGGTGATGATGCGCGGCGCGTTCGGGGACATCTCGTCCGGGGAGTCGATGGCCTCGTTCATCACGTCGAGGATGTGCAGGCGGGCGTCGCGGGCCTGCTTCAGGGCGGCGGCCAGGACCGACGCCGGGATGCCGTTCAGCTTGGTGTCGAGCTGGAGGGCGGTGATGAAGTTGCGGGTACCGGCGACCTTGAAGTCCATGTCGCCGTACGCGTCCTCGGCACCGAGGATGTCGGTCAGCGCGACGTAGTGGGTCTCACCGTCGATCTCCTGGGAGATCAGGCCCATGGCGATGCCGGCGACGGCGGCCTTCAGCGGCACACCGGCGTTCAGCAGCGACATGGTGGAGGCGCAGACCGAGCCCATCGAGGTGGAGCCGTTGGAGCCGAGCGCCTCGGAGACCTGGCGGATGGCGTACGGGAACTCCTCGCGGGTGGGGAGCACCGGCAGGATGGCCCGCTCGGCCAGGGCGCCGTGGCCGATCTCGCGGCGCTTGGGCGAGCCCACGCGGCCGGTCTCGCCGACCGAGTACGGCGGGAAGTTGTAGTTGTGCATGTAGCGGCGACGCGTCTCCGGGGAGAGCGTGTCGAGCTGCTGCTCCATGCGGAGCATGTTCAGCGTGGTGACGCCCAGGATCTGGGTCTCGCCGCGCTCGAACAGGGCGGAGCCGTGGACGCGCGGGATGGCCTCGACCTCGGCGGCCAGGGTGCGGATGTCGGTGACACCGCGGCCGTCGATGCGGACCTTGTCCTTGATGACGCGCTCGCGGACGATCTTCTTGGTCAGCGCGTTGTAGGCGGCGCTGATCTCCTTCTCGCGGCCCTCGAACTCGGGGAGCAGCTTCTCGGCGGCGAGCGCCTTGACGCGGTCGAGCTCGTTGTTGCGCTCCTGCTTGCCCGCGATGGTGAGGGCCTGGGCCAGCTCGTCCTTGACGGCGGCGGTCAGCGCGGCGAGGACGTCGTCCTGGTAGTCCAGGAAGACCGGGAACTCGCCGGTGGGCTTGGCGGCCTGGGCGGCCAGCTGGGCCTGGGCGGCGCACAGGACCTTGATGAACGGCTTGGCGGCGTCCAGACCGGAGGCGACGACCTCCTCGGTCGGGGCCGCGGCGCCGCCCTCGACCAGCTTGATGGTCTTGTCGGTGGCCTCGGCCTCGACCATCATGATCGCGACGTCGCCGTCCGGCAGGACGCGACCGGCGACGACCATGTCGAAGACGGCCGACTCCAGCTCGCTGTGGGTCGGGAAGGCCACCCACTGGCCGTTGATCAGCGCGACGCGCACGCCGCCGATGGGGCCGGAGAACGGCAGGCCGGCCAGCTGGGTGGAGGCGGAGGCGGCGTTGATCGCGACCACGTCGTACAGGTGGTCGGGGTTGAGCGCCATCACGGTGACGACGACCTGGACCTCGTTGCGCAGGCCCTTGACGAAGGACGGGCGCAGCGGGCGGTCGATCAGGCGGCAGGTGAGGATCGCGTCCTCGGAGGGCCGGCCCTCGCGACGGAAGAACGAGCCGGGGATGCGGCCCGCGGCGTACATCCGCTCCTCGACGTCCACGGTCAGCGGGAAGAAGTCGAAGTGCTCCTTCGGCTGCTTGGACGCGCTGGTGGCCGACAGCACCATGGTGTCGTCGTCCAGGTAGGCCACGGCGGAGCCGGCGGCCTGACGGGCCAGGCGGCCGGTCTCGAAGCGGATGGTACGGGTGCCGAAGGAGCCGTTGTCGATGACGGCCTCGGCGTAGAACACGTTCTCTTCCACCTGGAAGATCTCCTCTTTCGTACGTCTCCGGGAGAGCGTCCCCGCGTCCTGCCTGCCGGTGGGCCCTGTGCCCTCCTGTCAGGAGGGGCGGCAGTCGGGCCGGTCTTCGATCGAAGCCTCCGGCGGGTCCCGCTCGACTGCGGGGCTTCCGGGGGCCACTACCGAGGACCGGCGCCTCACGGCTGCCGGGCCGCGCGGGCGGTCCGCGTCTGGACGCTCTCTCGGATGCGGGCGGCTTCCGTTTGAAGCCTTCGGCCCGCGGGGGGTTGGGGTCCTTCTGCCTGGATGGCGTCTCGTGCGCCATCACCCGGCATGCCCACAACCCTACGGTGCAATCCTCGGCCACCTGGGGAGGTGCGCGCGAGTTGTTATGTCCGGGCGCCGCGGCCGAACGGCCGCGGCATACGCGCGAGGGGCGGCTCCCCGGTGTGGGGAGCCGCCCCGAGCGGCGGTCTTAGCGGGCGCCGCCGGCGGCACCGCGACGGATGCCCAGGCGGTCGACGAGCGTACGGAAGCGCTCGATGTCCTTCTTGGCCAGGTACTGCAGCAGGCGGCGGCGCTGGCCGACCAGGATGAGCAGGCCACGGCGCGAGTGGTGGTCGTGCTTGTGGGTCTTGAGGTGCTCGGTCAGGTCCGAGATGCGGCGGGAGAGCATGGCCACCTGAACCTCGGGGGAGCCGGTGTCGCCCTCCTTCTGGCCGAACTCGGCGATGATCTGCTTCTTGATGTCAGAGGCGAGAGCCACTGCAACTCCTTAACGAGGTGAACCGAGCGGTCCTGGTCTACGGCACAGGACTCATCGAGAACTCGGTGTCGTAACGCGGGCGCCGGCCGCTTCCTCCGCACCCTGGGGGCGGACACACGGCTGCGCTCGAAGGCCAAGCGTACCAGCGCAGCCCACGCGGGCGGCCGGCGGGGCCGGGGCGGGTCAGCCGGCGGCCCCGCGCACCAGGCGGTAGACGTCGAGGACGGCGAGCGCGAGCGGGACGAGGGAGAGCAGGGCGAGGCCGTCGACGAGGTCGAGGACGCGCCCCCAGAAGGGGGAGACGCCGAGCCGGGGCACGACGAGCGCGGTCGCGGTGAGCACGGCGGCGCCGAGGGCGACGGCGGCGGTCAGCCAGACGGTGCGCAGGTCGGCGTCGGCGGGGGCGGCGCCCTCGGCGAACTGCCGGGAGTGCAGCGACAGACCCGCGATCAGCAGGGCGAGGCCGAGCAGGCCGGCCGAGGTGAGCGCGAGGACCTGGGCGGTGTAGCGGAACAGCCGGGCGCGGAGCAGGACGGCGAGGCCGAGCGCGAGCGCGAGCAGTTCGGGGAAGGCCGCGTCGGTGAAGCCGAGCAGCGCGCAGGCGCCGGCGACGACCGCGGCGCAGCCGCCGACCAGGCCGACGAGGACCTCGTGGCCGCGCCGGGCCTGCCGGGCGATGCGCTCGTACCGGACGGTCTCGGCCCGGTTCTCGTCGTCCGCCTCGCCGCCGCGGGCCTGGCCGGGGGCGGCGTAGCCGACGGGCAGGCGGGCGAAGCGGGCGGCGAGGCCGGGCAGGAAGCCGATGGCGGCGACGGCGGCCACGCCGGTGACGGCGGCGATGCGGTGGGCCGGGGTGCCGGGCAGCAGCACGGCGGCGAAGGCGGCGAGGGCGCCCGCGGCGGCGGCGAGGGCGGCGGCGACGAACACCGCGTCGCGTTCGGGGAGCAGTCCGGCCAGCAGGACGGCGGTGACGAGGACGGCGACGCAGCCGGCCAGGAAGTGCAGCCGGCCGGGGCCGTCCCCGGGCCGGGCGGCGGCGAGCAGGCCGGTCCCGGCGATCAGGGCGTGCGGCAGCGCGCCGAGGCCGAGCGCGACCGCCGCCGGGACGTCCCCGTAGACCCGGGCGCGGACGCCGGCCAGGGCGGTGAGGACGACGGCGGTGACGCCGGCGAGGACGCCTGGCAGGCCGTGCGCGTCGTGGTGCGGGCCGGCGGACCACAGGGCGAGGCCGAGCAGCGCGAGCAGGACGGTGGCGCCGGTGAGGCCGAAGGCCCGGGTGAGTTCGGGGCTCCAGAAGCGGTGGTCGGCCGGGACGGCGCCCGCGATGGCGTCGGCGACGTCGTCGTAGACGGCCGGCGGGAGGGACTCGGCGAACGGACGCAGCGTGAGCAGGTCGCCGTCGCGGACCTGCTGGGCGGCCAGTGACAGGCCGCCGTCGAGGACGGTGCCGTCCCGGCGGACCAGGTGGAAGCCGGTGGGGACGCCGTCGGGCTGGGTGGCGCGGGCCAGGCGCAGGACGTCGGGGTAGAGGTCGGCGAGGGGGAGGTCCTCCGGCAGGGCGACGTCGATCCGGCGGTCCGGGGTGACGACGGTGACCCGGGCGAAACCCGTCGCTACGGCGTTCACGCACCCGCCTCGCTTCGCTCGGCAGGGGCATTCACCCACGTGCACCTGCTCCTGATGAGCTCGCGGGGCTCGCTCATGCGATCACCTCGGTCGTTCCACGCACTGGACGTTCCCCCCTGTCCCGGCGCCGGGGCGAACCTACCCGGCGTACACACGAGTTGACGCGGCGCTACCCTACCCGTGCCGAGAGTACGGGTGCGACCGGTACCGTCGGGCGCCCTGACGCCGTGTCCGGCGGACGTGCCGGGCGGCCGCCTCCGGTGTACCGGCGCCTAGGGGTGGGGGGCACATGGGTGTGATCATGGTGCGGCGTGCGGCCAGGGCTTATCCGCCCCCGGTGCCCGACGAGCCGGTGGAGCTGGTCGCTCCGCCCGAACTGCCGCGCCAGGGCGGCGAGGACTGGGTGTCGAGCGTCCTGCCGATGCTGGGCATGGGCGGCTCGGCGGTGTTCTTCTTCGCGCCGGGCTCCCAGGGGCCGATGCGGATCATGGGCGGGCTGATGATCGCCTCGACGGTCGGCATGGTGCTCGCGCAGATCGTCCGGGCCCGCCGGGGCGGTTCCACCGCGACGTCCGACGCCCGGCGCGACTACCTCAAGTACCTCCAGCAGACGCGGCGCGCGGTGCGCCGCACCGCCGAGCGCCAGCGCGGCGCGCTGCTGTTCCTCAACCCGGCGCCGGACCAGCTGTGGGCGGTCGTCGCGGGCGGGCGCCGGCTGTGGGAACGCCGCTCGGGGGACGCGGACTTCGCGCAGATCCGGGTCGGCCTCGGGCCGGTGCAGCTGTCCACTCCCCTGGTGGCACCGCGGACCGCGCCGGCGGACGAGCTGGAGCCGCTGTCGGCGGCGGCCATGAAGTCCTTCCTGAACGCGCACGGCACGCTCCAGGACCTCCCGCTCGCGGTGTCGCTGCGCGCCTTCTACCACGTCACGGTGTGCGGCGACCCGGACTCGGTGTACGGCAGCGTGCGGGCGATGATCGCCCAGCTGACCACCCTGCACTCGCCGGAGGACCTGCTGGTGGCGGTCGCCGCGGCGCCCGGCGCGGCCGGGGAGTGGGAGTGGACGAAGTGGCTCCCGCACAACCAGCACCGCAAGGAGACTGACGGCGCCGGCTCGCGCCGGCTGACCGCCACCGGGCTCGGCGAGCTGGAGCTGCTGCTCCAGGACGAGCTCGCCGGGCGCCAGCGGTTCGTCCGGGACGCCGCCGCCCCGCCGGACCAGCCGCACGTCGTCGTCGTGATGGACGGCGCCGGCGTGCCGCACGACTCGCTCCTCGCGAGCCCGGAGGGCGTGCAGGGGGTGACCGTCATCGAGGTCGTCCCGGGCGAGCTCGACGAGCCGAGCGGGCACCTGATGGCGACCGTCCGCCCCACCGCCATCGAGCTGCGCTCGGCCTCCGGGGCCGCCTACACCGGCACGCCCGACCTGCTCTCGGCCCGGCAGGCCGAGGCGCTGGCGCGGCAGTTGGCGCCGTACCGGATGCCGGCCGGCGGCGACGAGGAGCCGCTGCTGTCCGACCTCGACTTCACCGACCTGATGAACTCCGGCGACCCGGGCTCCTTCGACGTCTCCCGGGGCTGGCGCCCGCGCGGCCGGCACGAGCGGATGCGGGTGCCGATCGGCGTCGGCGCGGGCGGCGAGCACGTGTTCCTGGACATCAAGGAGGCCGCGCTGGAGGGCATGGGCCCGCACGGCCTGTGCGTCGGCGCGACGGGGTCGGGCAAGTCGGAGCTGCTGCGCACGCTGGTGCTGGCGCTCGCGATGACGCACTCCTCGGAGGAGCTGAACTTCGTCCTCGCCGACTTCAAGGGCGGCGCGACGTTCGCCGGCATGGCCGAGCTGCCGCACACCTCGGCCGTCATCACCAACCTGGAGGGCGAGCTCACCCTGGTCGACCGCATGCGGGACGCGATCGAGGGCGAGCTGCACCGCCGCCAGGAGCTGCTGCACCGGGCCGGCAACTACGTCAACATCCACGAGTACGAGCGGGCGCGCGCGGCCGGGGCGGCCCTGGACCCGCTGCCCTCGCTGGTGCTGATCATCGACGAGTTCTCCGAACTCCTCACCGCCAAGCCGGACTTCATCGAGATGTTCATCCAGATCGGCCGGATCGGCCGCTCGCTGGGGGTGCACCTGCTGCTGGCCTCGCAGCGTCTGGAGGAGGGCAAGCTGCGCGGCCTGGACACCTACCTCTCCTACCGGATCGGTCTGCGGACCTTCTCCGCGGCCGAGTCGCGGGCGGCGATCGGCGCGCCGGACGCCTACCACCTGCCGCCGGTGCCGGGCGTCGGCTACCTCAAGTTCGGCGAGGACGCGATGGAGCGGTTCAAGGCCGCGTACGTCTCGGGCCCCTACCGGGCGCCGGGGCAGCAGCACGCGGCCGGCGAGCAGCGGGCCGGCACGCGGCCGGTCCTGTTCACCGCGGCCGAGGTGGAGCTGCCGGAGCCCGCCGGGCAGGAGGAGGCGCGGGCCCCGGAGCAGGACGACGCCCTGGCCGACACCGTGCTCGACGTCTTCGTGCGGCGGATGGCCGGCCAGGGCCCGGCCGCGCACCAGGTGTGGCTGCCGCCGCTGGGCGCGGCGCCGGGCCTCGACCGGCTGCTGCCGCCGCTGCAGGCCGTGCCGGAGCGCGGGCTGGGCGCGCCCGGGTACCCGGCGGGCCGGCTGCGGGTGCCGATCGGCGTGGTCGACCGGCCGCGCGAGCAGCGGACGGACGTCCTGGAGCTCGACTTCGCCGGAGCGGCCGGGCACGGCCTGGTGGTCGGCGGCCCGCTCTCGGGCAAGTCGACGGTCGTGCGCACCGCGGTGGCCGCGTTCGCGCTCACCCACACCCCGCTGGAGGTGCAGTTCTACCTGCTGGACCTCGGCGCGGGCGGCTTCCGCGCACTGGCCGGGCTGCCGCACGTCGGCGGGGTGGCCGGGCGGCTCGACGTCGACGAGGTGCGCCGGACGGTCTCCGAGGTGCACGGCGTGCTGAACCGGCGCGAGGAGCTGTTCCGGGCCGCCGGGATCGACACCATCGCGGCCTACCGGGTCCGCCGGGCGGCCGGGCGGCTCCCGGACGAGCCCTTCGGCGACGTGTTCCTCGTGATCGACGGCTGGAACACCTTCAAGCAGGAGTTCGAGGCGCTGGAGCCGGTGATCGCCGACATCGCCCAGCGCGGCCTCGGCTACGGCGTGCACCTCGTCATCACGGCGGCCCGCTACGCGGAGGTGCGCCCGGCGCTCAAGGACCTGCTGCAGAACCGCACCGAGCTCAAGCTGGGCGACCCGATGGAGTCGGAGGTGGACCGCCGGACCGCGCAGAACGTCCCGGCGCTCGCCGGGCGCGGCGTCACCCCGGAGCGGCTGCACTTCCTGGCCGGACTGCCCCGGATCGACGGCTCGTCCGCGGTGGACGACCTCCAGGACGGCGTGGCCGCACTCGTCGCCGCCGTCGCCGGCGCCTGGACCGGCCCGCACGCGCCGCGGGTGCGGATGCTGCCGGCCGTCCTCGACGGGTACGGACTGCCGAAGGGCTTCGAGCACCCCGAGCGCGGGGTGGCCTTCGGCGTGGACGAGGCGGAACTGGCGCCGGTCTTCGTCGACTTCGAGACGGACCCGCTGTTCATCGTGTTCGGCGACACCCGGTCCGGGAAGTCCGCGCTGCTGCGGATGCTGGTCAAGCAGATCACCGAGCGGTACACGGCGGAACAGGCCGGCATCGTCGTCGCCGACTACCGGCGCGCGCTGCTGGGGGCCGTCCCCCGCGAGTACCAGGTGGAGTACGCGGCGACGCAGCCCGCGCTGACGAAGGTCGTCGACATGCTGCGCGGCGCCTGCTCGCGCCGCCTGCCGGGGCCGGACGTCACCGCCGAGCAGCTGCGCGACCGCAGCTGGTACCGCGGCAAGGACATGTTCGTGATCGTCGACGACTACGACCTCGTCGCGACGGGCTCGGGCAACCCGCTGACGCCGCTGGCCGAGTTCCTGCCGTTCGCCCGGGACATCGGGCTGCGGGTGATCGTGGCGCGCAGCGCGGGCGGCGCGGGCCGGTCACTGTACGAGCCGGTGCTCCAGCGGATGCGCGAGCTCGGCGGGCAGGGCGTGGTCCTCTCCGGCAACCGGGACGAGGGGGCGCTGCTGGGGACGGTCAAGCCGCAGGCGCTGCCGCCGGGCCGCGGGCTGTACGTGTCGCGGCGGGCGACCGGCGGACAGCTGGTCCAGACGGGGTGGCTGCCCGCCGAGCAGTGACGGACGGTGACCAAAGGGGTCGGGCCCGCTCGGGTCCGGCCCCTCGGCGCACCCCGGCGTCCCAGGTGTTGAAACGTTACCTAGATCTTTCCGGCGCGGGGCTGCGGTTCCCGCACCCCGCGCGGGGCTTGCGGGGCCGCTTCGGGGCGCCTGGGCGTACCGGCATCGGATCGGAGTGCAGCCTTCGAAAGGATGCTTTCAACATCCTGTTTACCTTGGATTCAAGTGCAATGCGGCAGAGGTAACAACTCGGACAATCCTCGCAATGACCGTACGTGATCATCGGATCGCATGTTTATGCCCTTCCGCGCAACGGATTCCGAAGCAGTTCCGGCGTTGACGCAATCATTACGCCCAAGGTTCCATTGCGGCCCGGGAGCGACCGGACCAAGACCCGAGCAACCAGCCAGCGGAGGCGATACCGCTCCCATCCCAGGACCGCACAGAGCCGATCGGAAGCCACATGACCGACACGCTTCGCCAGCCACTCGACGTAGCCCCCACTACGCACGAGACAGTCGCCCCCCAGCAGCTCAAGCGCTCCATCGGCGTCGTGGGCGGCACGCTGCTCACGCTGTCCTGCGTCACCCCGGCCTCCACGCTCTTCGTGATCGTGCCGGAGCTGTTCTCCAGCATCGGCAGCGCCACCGCCCTCACCATCGCGATCGGCTCGGTGCTCTGCGTCGCCGTCGCGTTCTGCTACTCCGAGCTCGGCACGCTGATCCCCAGCGCCGGCGGCGAGTACGCGATGGTCGGCACGCTGGCCGGACGGCTGGCCGGCTGGCTGGTCTTCATCCAGTCGCTGATCGTGGTGATGATCGTCCCCTCGGTCATCGCGCTCGGCACCGCCGACTACCTGGCGCCCGTCCTGCACGTCGACAAGCCCATCGCGGGCGCCGCGGTCATGCTGGCCGCCACCCTGGCCGGCCTGCTGGACCTGCGCGCCAACGCCTGGATCACCGGCGTCTTCCTGGTGCTGGAGGTCGTCGCGGCCGGCGTCGTGTCGGTGCTCGGCTTCGCCCACACCAACCCGGACCACCCGAGCCTGCTGCACGGCGTGGTCGCCGGGGACAACGGCGCCACCACCACCGTCGGCATCGGCGCCATCATCGGCGCGCTCGGCATCGCCCTCTTCGTCACCCAGGGCTTCTCCACCGCCGTCTACCTCTCCGAGGAGCTGGAGAACCCCCGCCGCACCGTCTCGCGCACCGTGCTCTGGACGCTCGGCCTCTCCAGCGCCATCATCCTGATCCCGGTCGCTGCCATCACCATGGGCGCCCCCGACCTGCAGACCCTCGCCGCCGGCGACATCTCGGGCATGGTCACCGCCTGGAGCAACTCGGCGGTCGGCACCTTCATCAGCCTCTGCATCGCGCTGGCCATCATCAACGCCGGCATCGTCATGGTCATCCAGAACTCCCGCGTGCTGTTCGCCTCCGCCCGCGACAAGGCCTGGCCCGGGCCGGTCAACAAGGCCTTCGGCACCCTCGGGCGCTTCGGCTCCCCGTGGATCGCCACCCTGGCCGTCGGCCTGCCGGGCGCCGCGCTCTGCTTCGTCAAGGGCCAGCTGCTCAGCAACATCACCGGCGTCGCCGTCACCGCGATGTACCTGCTGGTCGCGGTCGCCGCGCTGCTCTCCCGCCGCGGCCACCACAAGCACGCCGCCGCCTGGCGGATGCCGCTGTGGCCGGGCGTCCCGGTGGTCCTGATCGCCGTCCTGGTCTACGTCATGACCCAGCTGGACACCGAGCCCCTGCTCTGGACCGGCGGCATCACCGCCGCCGCGACCCTCTACTGGCTGTTCTACCTGCGCCCCCGGCAGGACTCCCGCTGGGTGATCAGCCTCCCCGAGGACCAGCAGCAGGCCTGACCCCCACCCCTCCCCCACCGCGCGGTGCCCCGGGCTTCCCCCTCGCCCGGGGCACCGCCGTGTCGTCGGGTCCCTACTTCCTGACCTGCCACTTCGGGCTCGCCGCGATCGCCTTCAGCTGGTCGAGGGTGAGCAGGTCCTTGCCCTCGGTGGCGTCGACCTCGATGTACGTCCCGTCCGGGTGCAGCTCCGCGGCCCGCGTGTAGGGGAACTTCGGGTTGGACCCGCTGCCGGGCTCGTTCACGACGACCTTGGTGCCGTCGGGCAGGACGGTGGCGTCCTTGAGCTGCGAGGCGCGGCCCCGGTCCATCGACTGCTGGGTCTGCGGGTCGTCGAACGGGCGCGACCAGTTCGCGAGCCGGACGGAGATCGAGCCCTTGGCCCCGTCCGGACCGGTCAGCTGGTACATGTCCGTGACGAGGTGGGTGGTGCGGCTCTGGACCGCGAAGCCGGCGGGCAGCAGCCCGGCCAGGATCGCCTGCTTCTCGTCCGGCGTGACGCCCGGATCCTCGACCGCCGGGTCGATGCCGTTGTAGCGGACCGCCGCGACGGCCCTGTCCCAGACCTTGTCGGTGACGATCGCCTTGGCCTGCTCCAGGGTGATCGGCGGGTTGGGGCGGCTGTCGGGCGCGCCCTTCTCCTGCGCCGCGTTCCACTCGTTGAAGGAGACCTGGCCGCCGTCCGGGCGGCTCACCGTCGCCCACCACTCCTTGGTCGTGGCGCGGTGGTCCGGGTACTCGTAGCCCTGGGAGAGCATGAGCGTGGAGCCGTCCGGCAGCGTGGTGACGCTGCAGGAGTCCAGGTTGGCGAGCCTGAGGTCCGTCGGGCAGGTGCGCTGCTGCTCCTGGCCCTTGTAGAACTTCTGGACCGAGACGCTCATCAGGGACTTGCCCTGGCCGTCGTCGAAGACCAGCTGGGCGTACGGGGTCGTGCTCTTCTCGGTGCCCTCGCCCTTGGCCTCCGTCACCTCGCCCTTGGGCAGCAGCGCCTGGAAGGCGGCCAGCATCTCCTTGTCGGTGACGGGGGCGGCCGGCGCCGCCGCCTTGGTCGCGGCCGCGGGGGCGGCCGGGGTCGCGGTCAGGGGGGCGGCGCCCGCGCCGCTCGTCGCCGGGGCGGCCGCGGCCTCGGCCGGGGCGGCGACCGGGGAGCCGCCGGTGGCGCCGGAGAGGTAGAACGCGCCGGTGCCGACCAGGGCCAGCGCGGCGGCGCCGCTCACCACGGCGGCGGCGGACCGGCGGCGCCAGCGGCGGCGGCCGAGGTCCAGGCCGCCGGCCGCCAGGCCCGCGCGCTCGGTGCGGAAGGCCTCGCCGGTGCGGCTCATCGCGTAGAGCAGGTCGTCCTCGAACGTGTCCGGTTCGGACATGGTTGATCACCGTCTCTTCGGTTCGGATGTCGTCGGTCGGGTGTCGAACGGGGCTCAGCGGGTGGCCAGTTCGGCCAGGGAGTCGCCGAGCAGGGTGCGCAGCCGGGCCAGGGCCCGGGTCGTGCGGGTGCGGACCGCGCCGGAGGAGGCGCGCAGCACCTCGGCGGTCTCCTCGACGCTGCGGTCCTCCCAGTAGCGCAGGACCAGCACCGCCCGGTCCTTGGCCGGCATCCGGCCGAGCGCGTCGAGGAGGGTCAGCCGCAGGGTGCTGTCGGCCTCCCGGCCCTCGGGCTCGGGCAGGTCGCCGGTGGGGCGCTCGGTGCTGGAGCGGCGGCGCTGCTGGGCCAGGAAGGTCCGCACCATGACGGTGTGGACGTAGGCCGCCGGGTTGTCGATCCGGTGCCACCCGCCCGTCCAGGCGCTGCGCCGCCAGAGGACGTACATCCGGCCGAGGGCCTCCTGCACGAGGTCCTCGGCGTGGTGGGTGTCGCCGCTGGTCAGCAGGCAGGCCGAGCGGTACAGCTGACCGGTCCGGCTGGACACGAGCTCCAGGAACTCCGCGTCCTTGGCCTCCCGGCCCGCCCCGATCCGCCTCATCTGCGCTGTCCCCCATGGCTCGTGGTCGCTGACACCTCTTGGATGCGGCGGCCGGCGCGGGATGTTACAGCCGGGTCGGGGCGACTTTGGGGGAGCACGGTCTGGGGGGACGGCTCCGTGAGGGTGGCTGGGCGGGGGCGGGCGGCCGGGTCAGCCGGCGGTGCGGCGCCGGTGGTCGCGCAGGACGACGCCGCCGCCGATCACCAGCGCGGCGAGCAGCGCGCCCGCGCCGAGCACGTAGGTCGCGGTGCGGCGGTCGCGGTCGGCCCGGGTCTCGCCGAGGCCAGCCGGGCGGGGCACGACCGGGACGGCGGCGAGGCGCACGGGCGCGTCCGGCGAGGCCTGCGCGGGCGGGTCGTCCGGGGCCTTGGTGACGGCCCGCACCGGGTCCACCACGCCCCAGCCGATGAAGCGGTTCGGGCCGTGCTCGGTGCGCTGCGCGGTCTGCTCGATCCAGGCCCGCACCTGGGCGGCGCTCCAGCCGGGGTGGGCGCCGATCAGCAGCGCGGCCAGCCCGGAGACGTACGGGGCGGCGAAGCTGGTGCCGCTGTCGGCGCACTGGCCGCCGCCCGGGACGGTGGAGAGCACGCCGACGCCGGGCGCGGCGACCTTCACGAAGTCGCCGTACTGGGAGAAGGAGGCGCGCTCGTCGTTGCGGTCGGAGGCACCGACGGCGAGGACGGTGGGGAAGGCGCCGGGGTAGGTGTCGCCCTCCCGGCCGTCGTTGCCGGTGGAGGCGACCACCACGGCGCGGTTCGCCTCGGCGTACTCGACGGCGGTCTTCAGCTCGGCGTAGCCGGTGAAGCCGGTGGTGTCCGCGCCGCGGACGTCCTGCGAGATGTTGACGACGCGCGCGCCGGCCCGGACGGCCTGGGTGACGGCGGCGGCGAGGGTGGCGACGTCGCCGTTGCCCGCGCTGTCGTTCTGCCGGATCGACAGGATCCTCGCGCCCGGGGCGAGTCCGACGAAGCCGGTCCGGTCGGAGCGGGCGGCGGCGATGATGCCCGCCACCTTGGTGCCGTGGCCGACCTGGTCGTCCTTGCCGCCGCCCTCGACCCGCTTGCCGCTCTCCCGGTCGACCAGCAGACTGCCGCCGTCCGCGACCCGGCCGGCCAGCTGCGGGTTGCGGTCGTCCACGCCGGTGTCGACGACCGCGACGGTGACGCCCTCGCCGGTCGTGCGGCCGTGCTGCCACAGTTCGTCGAGCAGCAGCCGCTGCAGCGCCCACGGCACGACCTGCACGTCGGGCGCGGGGGACGGGCAGTCCCCGGCGGCGGCCACGCCGGGGCCGTCGGCGCGCGCCGGGGCGGCGGCCGGACCGGCCAGCACCGCGAACGCGGCCAGGGCCGCGGCCGTCCTGCGGTACCCGCGTGCGGACACCCTGCCTCCCCTCACGTCGTCCGGCCGCACCCGCGCGCAGGGGCGGGCGCCCGGGATCCGGGCACCCGCCCCGCGCGTCCGTCCCTCCCGCCGGGAGGAGCGATCAGGTCCAGGCGTTGGTGTTCTTGGTCTCGGTGGCGCGGTAGCCGTGCGCGGCGGACTCCAGCGCGGCCGCGATCTGCGCGCAGGCCTGCTGGAGGTCGGCGGCCTTGGCGTCCCACTTCGCCTGGTGGGCCCGGTAGCCCTGCTGGGCCGCGCCCTCCCAGCTCGCGGAGATCTTGGTGACGCCCTGCTTGAGCTCCTGCAGCAGGTGGTCGATCTGGGCGGCCGAGGCCTTGACCTGCTCGGCGGCGCTGTGGACGGCGTCGAAGTTGACGAGGATCCGGTCGGTCACGATGTCTCCCAATCGAGGATGCGGGCAGTTCGCGGTGCGGTGATCGGTGTCCGGCCCAAAAGGCGGGCCGGGGGCGGCGATCAGCCCTGGGCGCCGCTGAACTGCTGCTGCTGCTGGGCCTCGGTCTCCGCGTAGTACTTGGTCGTCAGCTCGATCGCGTCCTTGATCGCCTTCAGCGACCCGTTGAGGGCGTCGATGTCCTCGTTGAACCGGTGCTGGAGCGCCTTGTAGGCCTCGGCCGCCTGGCCTGCCCAGCCGGCACCGACGTGCTCCACCGTGTTGTTGAGCTTGGTGCGCTCCTGGCCGATCTTGCCGATGACCTCCTCGATGTGCCTCGCGAAAGCCTGCATCTCCTGCGCGGTCATCGTGAACTGGTTGGCACTCAATGCTCCACCGTCCCCCAACAGACAGACACTCCATGACCGACGGGCCGTCCGACCCGACGGGTCATCACCCCTGTGATGTCCAGGAGCACTGTAGTCGGCATACGCAGCTCACCCAACTCCGAACGCAGAGTAGTCATCGGACCGTGACAGCGGCCCCGACGGGCCCACAACTCCCCCTGGGCACACGGCCGATCACGCGTTCTGCTGCTGCGCCGCGGCCTTCGCGCTGAGCGGCGGGCCGGCCGGCACCAGGTCCGACCACTCGCGGGGGACCGGCAGCGGCTGGACCCCCTGGTAGCCGAGGCGCGCCTGGTTGCCGCCGGGCTCGTCCGGCTGCTGCGGCGCCTCCGTCCGGTCCGAAGCCGCCGGGCCCGCCGTACTCGGCCGGGGCGGGGACGACGTGGGGGCACCGCCCTGGCCCGGCTGGGCTCCCGGCGGGGCCGACGGACCCCGGCCGCCGTCGCCGTTGGCGGGCACCGAGTAGCGCAGGCCCGTCTCGGTGATCAGGAAGTCGGTGCCGGAGCCGCCCGCGCCGTTGTCCGTCGCGCGGTAGAACAGCCCGTGGCCGGGCGTCACGTGGGCCGCACCCGCGCCGTTGTCGTACTGCGCCGGGTACTCCGGGCCCGCCCACACGCTGCGCTTCGGGGTGCGGCCGTCCTCGGCGACGCCGTCGAAGGTGCTGCACACGACGGTGCGCGCGTCCTGCCGGTCCTGCCGGTCGTTCACCGGCGCACCGGACTTGAGCGGCCAGTCGCCGTCCCCCGCGTTCGGCAGCGGGGTGGCCGTGCCGAAGCTCGCCTGGTCGGACGGGGTCATCTCGTCGTTGCGGGGCTGCTTGTCCGGGTCGTACCGGTACAGCATCTGGTACGCCGGGTTCTGCCGGATCAGCTCGGCCTGGAACGGCGTCACCAGGAACAGCCGGTCCCGGCCGACGACGTAGTTGCGGTCCCGGTAGTGCACCAGCCGGCCGATCCTGCGGTCGGCCTGGTTCTCCAGCGCCACCGTGGAGTTGGCGCCCTGGCTGTCCGCGGCCCCGTCGACCCGCGGGAAGACGACGGCGCTGCCGGGCAGCAGGGTGTCCAGCCACTCGCGCTTGACCGGCTGCGGCACCGCGTTCGGCCCGAAGACCGCGGTGATCAGCGACTTCCGCTCGTGGTCGTCCGCCTGAGGGGAACCGATCCGGTGCCGACGGCCCTGCGCGTCGACCAGGTAGACCCCCGCGTCCCCCGGCCCGGCCCCGGCCGCGGCGGTGACCTGCTGGTCCGCCGCCTGCTGGACCAGCAGCAACTGGTCCGGCCCGAGCACCCGGCCCTTGGCGCCCAGCGTCGCGGCGTCCACGCCCGCCGCCACGAACAGCGCCTGGTCGACGGTCTCCTGCCTCGCGTCCGAACCGGGGCGGTCGCACACCGACCACTTCATCGCCCGGCTCACGTTCTCCTTGCCGGGCAGCTTGTCCGGGGCGTACGGGATGCCGATCGTCGGACCGTGGTTCGGGTAGCGGTCGAGCACGTCGTCGTCGACGACCACCACCTTCGCGCCGGCCGGAAGCACCAGCCGCGCCGAGGACATGTTCAGCACCTGGTGCAGGCGCTTCGTCCGCCCGTCCGGGTCCGTCAGCACCACGTACCGGGTGGTCGACCCCTTGCCCTGGACCACGTTCCGCCCGTCGTCCCAGTGCAGCGGGGCGCTCGGGCGGAACACCCCCCACACCCCGAACCCGGCCACCACCACCGCCCCGACGACCAGACCCGGCAGCACCGCCCGCAGCGGACGCGGCGCGTCCTCGTCGCCGCCCCCACCACCCGGCAGCAGGAAGGCGCCCACCATCCGCCTGCGGGCGAAGGTGTACGCGTTCAGCTCGTCCCGCCGCGATGCCATCCTCGTCGTCTCCCCTGTCCGACCGGCCCTGCCCCCGAGTCCGCCATCGCGGGCGAGAACGCGCTCGAACCCTCTACGATGCGGCAGCGGACGATGAGTACCGTACGGGCACGGTCCGTTGACGAGCCAGCGGCCTGTCAACCGAGCAGTGGGGGTCAGCCGGGGGATGCCAAGCCAGACCGCTCCGGGACGACGTGGCACGGCACCGGGCGGGCAGCCGCCCGCCGGCGGCGGACGACCCGCCGCGGTCCGCGTCCACTCGTCGTCCGCACTGCCCGGCGGCCGCCGGCTGCTCCGTCGACTCGTGCTGGTCGAGACCGCCCTGGCCCTCGTCGCGATCGGCTGGACGATCGGCCGGACGGCCACCGCCGTGCTCGGCGCACTCGGCCTCGCCCTGGTCCTGGCCGGCCTCGTCCCGCTGCGCGGCCGGACCCTCCCGGAGCTCCTCTCGGCCCGATCCGCGCTCAGGTCCCGGCTCAGGGTGGCCAGTTCGACCCTGCCGCCGCCGGGCGCCGACCCGACGCTCGCCCCGCTGCTGGAACTCGAACCGGCCCTGCGCACGCACACCCACGCCGCCGAGGCCGACTTCGGCGGACGGACGGTCCGCCGCGAGACCGGCATGATCGGCGACGGCACCTACCTCGGCTCGGTGCTGCTGGTCCAGTCCAGGGACCGGCCGCTGCGCCCGGCGCGCGGCGACCGGCCGCTCCCGCTGGACGTCCTGTGCTCGGCGCTGCGGGTCGACGACATCACCCTGGAATCCGTCCAGCTGGTGCAGTACACCCAGCCCGCCCCCGCCCCGCACCTGCCCGAGCAGTCGCTCGCCGCCCGCGCCCACCGCGAGCTGCCCGGCGGCGCCACGACCCCCGCGCTGCGGCTCACCTGGGTGGCGCTCAAGCTCGACCCGGAGCGCGCCGCCACCGCCGTCCGGGCCCGCGGCGGCGGCGAGGAGGGCGCCCGCAGGGCGCTCCAGCGGGTGACCGACCAGCTCGCCGGGCGGCTCGACGGCGCCGGGTTCCGCGCGACGGTGCTGGACGAACGCGAGCTGATCACCGCCCTCGCCACCGCCGCGTGCGCCAACCCGCTCGCGGCGGCCGGGCTCCAGGGCAGCGGCGGCGGCACCGGCGCCACCCGCCGGACCCGGGAGGGCCGCCGCCACTGGCGGATCGACGACCGCTGGCACTGCACCTACTGGATCTCCCGCTGGCCCCGCCCCGGCCACCCCGGCGAGCCGCCCCTGCCCGAGCTGGTCAACCGGCTCACCGGCGCCCCCGCACTGGCCGGCACCCTCAGCCTCACCCTCGGGCACGCCAGCGGCGGCTCCGTCACCCTCGCCGGCCACCTGCGGCTGACCGGACGCGACGAGGCCGAACTCGCCGCCACCTGCCGCGAGGTGGAGTCCCGCGCCCGGGACGCCGGCCTCGGCCTGAGCCGGCTCGACCTGGAACAGGCGCCCGGCGTCCTCGCCACCCTGCCGCTGGGAGGAACCGCCTGATGGCCCACCCGACCCGCCCGCGCCCCGCCACCGCGCGGCCGCGCCCCCGGCCGCGGATCCTGCCCGGCTTCGGCCTCCGCGGCCCCCGCCGGGACAAGCACGTGCTGGCCGCCGCGGACCTGGGCGCGCTGGCCCTCCCCGTCGGCGACGACGGCGTGCCGATCGGCGTGGACGTCCAGGGCCGGCCCTCGGTGCTGGGGCTCTTCCGGCCCGGCGCCCACGACCTGGTGCTCGTCGGCGGCCTGTGGACGGCCCGGCTGATCGCCCTGCGGGCCGCCTCGACCGGCGCGCGCGTCGCGGTGGAGACCGCCCGCCCGCAGGCCTGGAGCGCGCTGGCGCGGGCCGCGGGCGGCGGGCAGCCCTGCGTGACCGTCCACCAGGCCGGCCGGCTCGGCCCGCAGGGCGCGTCCGTCACCTCGCCGGTGCTGGTGGTGCGCGACCTCACCGCCCGCCCGCCGCGCAGCCGGCTGTCCGCCACGCCCTGGCAGACCACGCTGACGGTGCTGCCGTGGCTGCTCCCGGAGGCCGCCCGGCTGGTCGGCGCCGCCGACCTCGTCGGGGTGCAGCGGGTCCAGCCGGAGGAGGCCGGGATCCTGCGGCACGCGCTGTCGCTGCCGCCGGAGGACGTCGCCGCGCTGCCCGCCCTCGGCGACGACCTGACGCTCTGGACGACGCGGATGCACCGTCAGTACGTTCGGGCCGTGGCCGGGCAGGCGGAGCTGCAGCTCCTGGGCGCGCCGCGCCGGGTGGACCCGCCCGCCTGAGCGGTGCGGCCGACCGGCCGGGATCGGAGTCCGCCTACAACGACGTCGGCCGTACGGCCTAGTCTTGAGGCGGTAACGGCACCGCTGAACAAGCGGCGGCGAACACGAGGGAGCCCTAGTGAGCAGCGATCGGGACGGCGTCTACGTCGGCCACAACGCGGCGGAGGACGACGACGACTGGTCCGACGCCCCCGACTACACTCCCCCGTCCTGGTACGTGCGGACGGACGGCGCGGCGGGCCCGGCCGAGCCGGCGGCTCAGGGCGCCCCTGATCCGGCGGGCCCGGCCCAGGCCCCGGTTCCGGCCCAGGCCCCGGCCCCGGCCGTCGTGCCGCCGCCGGCTCCGGCTCCGGCCCCGCTGTCCTTCCCCGCTCCGGTGAGCGAGCCCGCACCCGCCCACGCGCACGCCCCCGTCGCCGAGCAGCCGCCCGCACCCGCCCCGATCCCGGTGGCCGCGCCCGGGCCGGCGCCCGCCCCGGCCGAGGCCCCGCACGCCGCCTTCCCGCCGCCGGCCCCGGTCCAGCACGAGCAGCCGCCGGCCGTCGCCCCCGGCTGGCCCCCGGCGGCCCCGCTCGCGCACCAGCAGCCTGGCCCGGCCGCGCCGCAGCCGTACGCGGACCCGCAGCCGTTCCCGGACGCGCACGCCGCCGTGCCGCCGGTGCAGCCCGGCCCGCCGGCCCCGCCGCCGTCGTTCGCGCAGCCGCCCGCCGCCCCGCAGGACCTGCAGGACCTGCAGGCCGCCGCGTGGGCCGCCCAGCAGGCCGCGGCCCAGGCGCAGCCCGTTCAGCCGCAGCAGCCCGCTCAGCCGCAGCCCCAGCCCGCACCGGCACAGCCCGCCCCTGCACAGCCCGCCCCTGCACAGCCCGCTCCGCCGACCGCGCCGGTCGACCCGCGCCAGGGCGGCTGGCCGCAGCCCGCCGCCTACCAGCAGCCCGCCCCGCCGGCCCAGCCCGGCCCCGCGCAGCCCTGGCCGCAGCAGGCCGGCGCCCCGGCGCCCGCCGGGTTCCCGCAGGGCCCCGCCCCGCAGCAGGCCGCGCACGGCGCCCCGCTCGGCTACACGGCCGCCGTCGAGCTGTCCTCGGACCGCCTGCTGCGCAGCCAGCCCAAGCAGCAGCGCCAGCAGCCGCGGTTCCAGTTCGGCGGCAAGGCCGCGGCGGCCGAGAAGGGCCGCAAGCTGGAGATCATCCGCACGCCGGTGATGAGCTGCTACAAGATCGCCGTGATCAGCCTCAAGGGCGGCGTCGGCAAGACCACGACCACCACCGCGCTCGGTGCGACGCTGGCCAGCGAGCGCCAGGACAAGGTGATCGCGATCGACGCCAACCCGGACGCCGGCACCCTCGGCCGCCGGGTCAAGCGCCAGACCGGCGCGACCATCCGCGACCTGGTGACGGCCATCCCGCACCTGCGCAGCTACATGGACATCCGTCAGTTCACCTCGCAGGACCTGCACTCGGGCCTGGAGATCCTGGCGAACGACGTCGACCCGGCCGTCTCGACCACCTTCAACGACTCGGACTACCGCCAGGTCATCGACGTGCTGGGCCGCCAGTACCCGATCATCCTGACCGACTCCGGCACCGGCCTGCTGTACAGCGCGATGCGCGGGGTGCTCGACCTGGCCGACCAGCTGATCATCGTCTCGACGCCCAGCGTGGACGGTGCCTCCAGCGCCTCCACCACGCTCGACTGGCTCTCCGCGCACGGCTACGCGGACCTCGTCCAGCGCAGCATCACGGTGGTCTCCGGGGTGCGCGAGACCGCCAAGCTGATCAAGGTCGAGGACATCGTGGCGCACTTCCGGACGCGCTGCCGCGGCGTCATCGTGGTGCCGTTCGACGAGAGCCTGGCGGCCGGCGCCGAGGTCGACCTCGACATGATGCGCCCCAAGGTCCGCGAGGCGTACTTCGAGCTGGCCACCCTGGTCGGCGAGGACATCATCCGGGCCCAGCAGGCCGCCCAGCAGCAGGGCGGCTGGCAGCAACAGGCCCAGCAGCAGGCGCCGCAGCAGCCGTACGCGCAGCAGCAGCCCGGCCAGCAGCAGCCCTACCAGGCCCCCGCCCAGCCGTACCCGGCACCGGCCGCCCAGCCGGCCCCGGGCACGCCGTGGGCACCGCAGCCCGGCCAGACCCCGCCGCCGGGGACCTACGGCTACCCGCAGCCCCACCCCGGCGGCGCGCAGCCGCCCGCGCCGGCGTGGCCCCAGCCCGCCGCCCCGCACCCGGCCCCGCCCGCGGAGCCGGACGGGTACCAGCCGCCCCCCGGCTACGGCTACCCGCCGCAGCCCCCGCAGTGACGCCGAAGGGCCCGCCGACCTGGTCGGCGGGCCCTTCTCGCACAGGCCGGGTCCTACGCACGGGCCAGGTCTTTCGTACCGGCCGGGCGGCGCGGCTCAGACGCCGTCGGTCAGCTCGCGGGCCTGCTTGACGTCGTCAGCCATGCGGACCAGCAGCGCCTCGATCGAGTCGAACTTCTCCATCCCGCGCAGGTACGCCAGGAAGTCGACGGCCACGTGCAGCCCGTACAGGTCCAGGCCGACCCGGTCGATGGCGTACGCCTCGACGGTGCGCGCGGTGCCGTCGAACGTCGGGTTGGTGCCCACCGAGATCGCGGCCGGCATCCTCTCGCCGTCGGCGGTCAGCCAGCCCGCGTACACGCCGTCGGCCGGGATCGCGCTGTGCGCCACCGTCTCCACGTTGGCGGTCGGGTAACCGAGCTCACGCCCGCGCTGCGCACCGCGCACCACGACGCCCTCGACCCGGTGCGGACGGCCGAGCACCTCGCCGGCCCCGGCCATGTCGCCCGTCTCGACCAGGCGGCGGGTCAGCGTGGACGAGAACGGCTCGCCCGCGCCGGCCGCACCGCTCACCTGGAGGTCGACCACCTCGACGTCGAACCCGGCCGCCCGGCCCAGCTCGGTGAGCAGCGCCACGTCACCGGCGGCCCGGTGCCCGAACCGGAAGTTGGGGCCCTCGATGACGACGCGCGCGTGCAGCGCGTCCACCAGCACCTGCCGGACGAACGTCTCCGGCGACTCCTGCGACAGCTCCGGGGTGAACGGCAGCACCAGCACGGCGTCCACGCCGAGGCCCGCGATCAGCTCGGCGCGCCGGGCCTGCGGGGCGAGCAGCGCGGGGTGGCTGCCCGGGCGGATGACCTCGCGCGGGTGCGGGTCGAACGTGACGACGACGGACGGGACGCCGAGCTCGCGGGCCCGCTCGACCGCCCGTCCGATGATCAGCTGATGTCCGCGGTGCACCCCGTCGAACGAGCCGATGGTGACGACGCTGCGTCCCCAGTCACCGGGGATCTCCTCCAGGCCACGCCAGCGCTGCACCCTGACCGCTCCTTGTTCCCTACGGCGCGTACCTTCTGTACGCTCAAACGCTCAAAACCCGAACCCCTATAGCGTGCCATGCGCCTGCCCCTGCTCAGGCACCGGAATGCGGGTTGAGCGCACCACACGTTCGAACGGTGCCCGCTCCGCCTCCGCGGCGGCGTACTGCGGGTCCCGCCCGGCCGTCACCAGGGCCCGCATCCGGGCCAGCCGGGGGCCGTCCGGCGGAGTCGGGGCGACGTCCTGCGGCCACTGCGCCAGCAGCTGGGCGAACGCCGCCGAACGGCCCGCGCAGCGCACCAGCAGGTCGTCCGCGGCCGGCAGCCCGGGGGTCGCCCGGGCCAGCACCGCACGGGCGCGGGCCGGCCTCTCGGCCGCGCAGTGGTCGGCCAGCCGCTCGACGGCGGCGGTCAGCACCGCCGGGTCGTTCTCGGCGGCCAGCAGGGTGTCGAGCAGCTCGCAGCGCAGCGCGTCGGCGGCCGGATCGGCCACCGGCACCGACAGCACCTCGGCGAACGGCTGCCGGACCGCCGCCGCCCGCGCGGCCAGCGCACCGCCCAGCAGCAGCCGCAGCTCCAGCCGGGCGGCCGGGCCCGTGACGGCGGCGCGCTCCAGCCGGCGGCCCAGGTAGTCGGCGGCGACCGGCCCGGCCAGCGCGGGGCGCTCCCGCAGCAGCCGGGCGGCCAGCTCGGCGCCCCGCCGGGTGGCGACCGGGGCGCCGGCGTCGGCGAGCACCCGCAGGGTCTCGGCGACGGGCGCGCGCGGCTCCGCCAGGCGGTCGGCGAGCGCGGCCAGGACGGGCTCCGGGTCGCTCTCCAGGGCCGGGGCCAGCGCCCGCGGGGTCAGGAACCCGTCGGTGCCCGCCCGGTGGAGCTCCAGCGCGGCCGGCAGGTACCCGGCCCGGCTCCGCGGATCGCCGACCAGAAGCGCCAACGCGGCGCCGTGCAGCGCGGGTTCGTCCTCGCGGGCGAGCAGGGCCAGCGCGGTGTGGCGCAGCAGCTCGGGCCCGGCCCCGGACGCGTGCGGGGCGACGCGCAGCGCGTGCACGGCGGCGGCGACGTGCCGCTCGGGCCGCCGGTCGTGGCTCCAGCGGTCCACCGCGCGGCACAGCGCCGACGGCTCCTCGGCGGCCAGCACGGTGAGCAGCGCGTCCGCCCCGGGGTGGGCGGCGTCGGCCAGCGCGTCGGCCAGCTCGTCCAGGGCGAGCCTGCGGTGGGCGAGGAGCAGGTCGTGGGTGAGGTCCGCGACGGACCTGCCGGGGGCACCGGGCAGGCCGCGCCGGTCGTCGAACCACGCGCAGAGCAGCGGGAACACCGCCGCCGGGTCCGCGCGCAGCCGCCCGGCGACCGCCGCGAGGAACGGCTGCCCGGGACCGTCCGCGACCACCAGGCGCCGCAGCAGGGCGAGTTCGTCCTCGACGGACAGCCCGAGCCCGGTCCAGAACGCCGGGCCGAACCGGCCCAGCCCGTCCGCCGGGAGCGCGTCGAACCCGCCGTCCCGCGCGGCGCGTTCGGCGATCCGGCCGGCCAACTGCTCCAGCAGCGCGCGGTGTTCGGCGACGTCCGGACTGGCCGCCAGCCCGGCCGCGAGCAGCCGGCCCGCCCACCAGGCCGGTTCGCCGCCCGGCGGGCGCAGGTCCAGCGCCCGCCACAGCCGGTGCAGCCACGGGTCGAGGGCCGGCGCGCCCCACGTGTCGGCCACCCGGCGCAGCGCCGCCGCCACCGGGCCGATCCGGTGCCGGGCCACCGCGCGCGCCCCGGCCGTCGGGCGGGCGTCCTCGTCCTCCCGGTCCTCCCGGTCCTCCCCGAGCAGCAGCCGCAGCGCCGCGTCCAGGTCGAGGTGCAGTCCCTGCAGCCAGTCCCCGAACTCCCCGTGCGCGAACCGGACCCCGGGCCCGGCCGGCACGAACAGGCCCTCCGCGAGCACCGCCCCCGCCCAGCCGCCCGCCACCGTGCCGCCCGCGGTGCCGACGGCGGCACCGCAGCCGCAGCCACAGCCGCAGCCCACGCAAGCGCCGAAGCCGGCGCCGCAACTGCCCCCGCTGGCGCAGCTCTCCCTCGGGAGCAACGCGTTGGACAACGCCTACTCCGTCGACAAGGACGGCAACCGCGTCGGCACCTATCCGGCCAACCGCTCCCCGGCTCAGCAGTGGCGCCTGGATTACTTCTCCGACGGGCGCTACCTCCTGCGCAACGGCTCGACGAACTACACCAAGGTCCTCGACCTCGAACTGACCACCGGCCGGATCCAGGTCTGGACGAACCCGCCGGGCGCGGAGAACCAGCTCTGGTCCTTCGTCCCGGTCCCCGGCGGCTACCAGGTCGTCAACTCCTCCACCAAGCAGTGCCTGACCTCCGACGGCATGGCCCAGTGGGTCAGGGTGCAGGCCTGCTCGGAGGCGGACAACCAGGTGTGGACGCTGTCCTGACGCGGACGCGGCCCTGCCGGTACGACCGCGCTCAGCGCCCGGGCAGCAGGGACGTCCACACGTCCTGCTCGGCGGTGGCCGACCACACGACGTCGCCGTGGCCGTAGCCGGGGACGACACGGTAGTCCACCCGGGCGCCGCCCGCGCGGATCAGGCGGGCGCCCGAGTCGTGGTCGCCACGCCCGAGTTCGGCGTTGATCCAGACCACGTCGGCCCGGATCGCGGCCCAGTCGATCCGGTGGACGTCCGTCCGCCCGGCCCACACGGCGGCCAGGTCGCGCAGCAGGGCGGTGGGCTGGAGGCCGCTGCCGAGGCGCTCGATCGCCTCCGCCCCGACGGCCAGCGGGGTGTGGGTCAGGGTGAAGCGGTCCTCGGCGGGGGTGGGGCCGAAGGCGTGGGTACCGCCGCTGTGGCCCCGGTGGTAGATCCAGTTGGCGGGGCCGGGCAGGTCACGGGTGTGGGTGAGCGCGTAGTGGAGCAGGCCGAGGTTGCTGAACCGCCCCGGCTCGCCCGCCTGTTGGGGCACCGGCCGGGGCATGCCGCTCGGCGCGTCCGGGGCGGTGGCCGCGCGGGCGAAGAGTCCCTTGAGGCCGGGGTCGAGGGTCCTGGCACCCGCGTCCAGCTGCTGCTGGAGGAGGTCGGTGAGCGCCTCCGCCTTCGCGACCAGCTCGGGCTCCGTCGCGGGATCGTACGGGCCGGTGGTGTCGAGGACGAGGACGCGCCGGGGACCGGCGCTGCCGGTGGTGCGTGCGGCGGTGGCGCGTGCGGCGGTGGTGCGTGCGGCGGTGTCCAGGGCGAGTGCGGCTCCGGCCGAGTGGCCGAGGAGCTCGTACGGCAGGGCGGTGACGGCCTCGGCGGCCGTGATGACGCGTTCGAGGTCCGCCCGGTGCGAGTCCAGGCCCCAGGCCGTGCAGTCGTCAGGGGCCTCCGGCGTGAGGGCGTCCTCGCGGGGCGTCGTCCCGATGACCAGGTAGCCGTGGTCGGCGAGGAAGCGGGCGAGGCTCCGGCCCCGCGCGGTGCAGTAGTTGGCGGCGACGTTGAGTCCGCCGCCGGGGAGGAGGTGGACCACCCGCCGCGCCGTGGCGTCGCCGATCACGTCGACCGCGAGCTCGCCGCCCGCGACGGGAACGGTCAGGCGGTGGTGGTCCGCCCCGAGGCGGACCGTGCCGGTGCGACCGAGTGCCGCCCCCAGCTCCTTGACGATGTCGCTGACCACTGCCGTTCCTCCCCGTGTCCTGCTGCGTCCTGCCGTCCCGCTACGCCGGACAGTCTGGCGTACGGAGCCGGCCAGGGGGACCGACGGCTCCGATCGTGCCCGTGCCACCTCGCCGCTCACGCAAAGTTGTCTGACCAAGTTCGGTCGCCGTTCTTCCCTCGGACAGCACCGGCCGGTACTTCTATGTCCGCTCATGGCGCGAAGCCATGGCGACCACCCTCACCAACGGGACGAGGTACCCCTGATGAGACTGCGCTGGAGCTCCCTCGGCGGGCTGCTCGCCGCACTCCCCCTCCTCGGCGCGACGGCCGTCGCCGCCCCCGCCACCGCCCACGCGGCGGCGGGCAGCGGCAACCTGATCGTCAACGGCGACGCGGAGGCCGGCGGCTACTGCACCAACGACTGGAGCGCCGCCACCACCGTCCCCGGCTGGACCGTCCAGGCCGGCGGCGTCAACGTGATGTGCCAGGGCGTCGGCTCCTTCGGCCTGCCGAACGACGGCAGGACGCCCGGCAAGGCCTTCTTCGGCCCGGGCAACTTCGGCGACGGCTCGATGTCGCAGACCGTCGACGTCTCCTCCGCCGCCACGGCCATCGACGGCGGCGGGGTGCACTACGACCTCGCCGGCTGGCTGGGCGGCTGGACCACGTACGGCGGCTACGTCGCCGTCAGCCTGCACTTCAAGGACGCCGGCGGCAACCCGGTCGGCACGACCGCCAAGCTGCCGACCGTCTCCGCGACCGACCGCGGCCTCGCCACCAAGTTCCTCTCCCGCACCGCCACCGGGGCCGTCCCGGCCGGCGCCCGGTCGATCCAGGTCGAGGTGCAGTTCCTCTCCACCACGAACGAGACCGGCTACCTGGACAACCTCTCGCTCACCCTCGACACCCCCGTCGCCGCCCCCGCCCCGGTCAGCCCGCCCGCGTCCGCCGTGCCCGGCTACGACCACGTGTTCACCGTCATGATGGAGAACACCGACTACGCCCAGATCATGAACGACCCGGCGGACACCCCGTTCATCCACGGCCTGATGGCCCAGGGCGCCACCCTCACCGACGCGCACGGCGTCTACCACCCGAGCGACGAGAACTACATGGCGATCGCCGGCGGCGACGCGTACACCAAGGGCGCCACCTACTGGCCCAACATCAACTCCCCGCAGCGCAACCTCGGCGACACCATCGAGGACGCCGGCAAGACCTGGAAGGCCTACGAGCAGGGCATGGGCACACCCTGCAACACCACCACCCAGTACGACGCCAAGTACATGCCCGACGACGCGCCGTTCATCAACTACACCGACATCAGCGGCAACCCGGCCCGCTGCGCCGCCCACCTCTTCGACACCACACAGCTGACCACCGACCTCCAGTCGGCCGCCACCACCCCGAACTTCTCCTGGATCGCGGCCGACGACTACTACGACGGCGAGGCCTCCGGCAACGGCAGCGCCACCAGCCTGCAGGTCCAGGACGGCTGGCTGAAGCAGACCCTCGCCCCGGTCCTTTCCTCGCCCGCGTGGACCCAGCAGCGCTCCCTGCTGCTCCTCACCTGGGACGAGAGCTCGGGCGAGGCCTACAACCACGTCGCCACCGTCGCGGTGGGCTCGCAGGGCACCGTCCCGGCCGGCACCAGCAGCCCGCTGCACTACGACCACTACTCCATCGGCCGCACCATCGAGTCCGCCCTCGGCCTGCCCGGGCTGACCGCGAACGACACCTACGCGACCCCGCTCAACGCCGCGTTCGCCCCGTCCGCGGCCACCGGCCCGACGCTCACCGGCGACCTGAACGAGGTCGCGGGCGGCGGCAACGTCACCCTCCGGTACGCGCTGCCGAACACCTCCCAGGTCGCGGTCAAGAACTGGGTCGGCGTCTACCCGGCGGGCGTCACCCCGGGCTCCCGCTCCTCGCTGACCTGGGCCTACACGCCCAACCAGAGCGGTGCGGTCACGCTGTCGACCGGCAAGATCGGCGGCGCGGGCGCGTACGACGCCTACTACCTCGCCAACGACGGCTACTCGGTGCTCGCCGGACCGTTCCGGCTGACCATCGGCTGACGCCGGCGGCACCCCCGCCGCGGCCCGGACGTCCGACCGGCGTCCGGGCCGCGGTCGTTCCGGCTTCCTCCGGGTGCTGCGCCGATCACCGGCCGCGATCACCGGCCGCGATCACCGGCCGCCGGAGCCGCCCAGGGAAATCCGGGCGTACGTCTCGCCGGGGCCCGGGGGACTGGTCCAGGAACGGGTGGTGACGTGGTGGAGGCGGCCTTCGGTGAGGGCGAAGCGCGGGAGGCCCACACCGAAGTGGACGGCGATCGCCGCCAGGGCCCGGCGCTCCGCTCGGCCCTCGCCCCCGGGCGCGAACAGGACGTCCGGGTCGAGGGCGGGCGGTATGTCCGTGCCGGTGCGGTGGATCTCGGAGCCCCGGACGGTGAAGGCGTAGAGCTCGGTGCCCTGTTCGGCGACGGAGAGGTGGAAGAAGCCCTGATCCGGTGCGGACCACACCACCACGGCGCGCGTGCCGTGCGAGGAGGCCGCTGCGGGGGAGACGTAGCGCTGTTCGTCGTGGCGGGCGGGGTGGGCGTCGAAGGCGAAGCTCCAGCCGGACTCGCCCGCGTGGCCGACGGCGGCGCGGGCTCGGTCGTCGTAGGTGTCGTAGGAGTTGTAGGAAACGAAGGAGTTGTAGGAGTTGTACGAGGAGCCGCCGCCCGCCCGGACGAGTGCGAGGTGGGTCTCGTCGGGCGTCGCCGGTGCGCCGAGGGCGGCGTCCTCGGCACCGAGGCGCGCGGGAAGGTCTGCCGGGTGCACTCCCTCCACGAGGACGAACCGGTAGGCCTCGCGGTGGTCGGCGAGCCAGGCGAGCTCGTCCGCGTCCCGCGGGCCGCCGGTCGGCGGCGGGGCCGGGCGGCCGTCCCTGGGGGTGGCGAGCAGGGCGAGGGCGCGCTCCGGGGTGACCAGGGGCCCGAGGACGGGGTCGGCGAGCAGGCCGACCGGGGCCAGGTGGTCGGGGCCGACCGGCGTCCACTGCGGGAGCGCGGCGAGCAGCGTGTGCCAGGCGGCGTCCGTGCGCCCCCAGCGGGCCTGCTCGCGGGCCTGCTCGACCGCCGCGCCGAAGGGGCCCTCCGCGGTGTACCGGAACGTCCGCTCCTCGACCTCGCGCAGCACCTCGTCGGCCAGCTCCCGGTGCCGGCCGGAGGAGATGCCCACCCGGTAGCCCCAGACCGTCGCGTCGTGGCGGTTCGCCACCTGCTCGACCGCGAGCAGCGGCACCACCTCGCGCAGGTAGCGCGGATCGGCGGGCAGCGAGCCGTAGTCCACCAGGTACGTCCGCCCCAGCAGGCGGCGCAGCTGGTGCAGCATGCCCTTGGCCCGGGGCCGGCCATACCCGGCCGCGTCGGCGAGCGCGGCGGCCGCCCGCTCGTGGTCGCCGCGCAGCGCGTCGAGCCGGGCCGCCTCGACCTGGGCGTCCAGGCGGCGGGTGGTGTCGTTGGCGAACGGCCGCTCCGCGTGGTGGTCGGCGGCGAGGCGGTGGAACTCCCGGTACTGCGCGAGCATGAACTCGCGGAAGGAGTCGTGCCGGGTGGGCGGGGAGTGGGACCACACCTGATGGCAGTAGACGGCCCACTCGCCGTGTTCGTCGGCGGCCTGCGGATCCAGCAGGACGTACGTCATGTCGGATTCGACGTCCAGTTGGAGCGCGCGCGCCCACATGCCGTCGAGCTCGCCCTCGTCGAAGTGCTCGCCGAGGCCGTCGGCGTCCTCGTGCCAGCGGGCCTCCCCGGCGCCGGCCAGGTGGTCGATGAACCCGCCCGCGTGCCGCCACCCGTCGGAGACCGCGAGGAACTCCCGGTAGGACGGCGGCAGTCGGCGCCCCAGCCGCTCCTCCGCCGCCGCTATCTGCTCCTCGTCGGCGGGCCCGAAGCCCAGCCCGCGCGCCCGCGCGGGCTCGTCGGCGGGCTCGTCGGCGGGCTCGTCGGCGGGCTCGGTGCAGGTGTCGGCCCACTCCTCGCTCCAGCGGGTGAGGAAGGAACCCCAGTCGAACGTCTCCTCGGTCATGGCGGTGATCCTTGCACGCACCACTGACAATTCCGGGGCCGGACGGGCGCGGGGGGGCCCCCCCCCCGCGGGGGGGGGCGGGGGGGGCGCGCGCGCCCCCCCCCGGGGGGGGGCGGGGGGGGGGGGGGGTGGGGGGGGGGTGTGGTGTGTGGCTGTGG